>JBBRWF010000739.1:0-1168 GCA_038249405.1 Anaerolineales bacterium | reverse complement strand
GCTGCATTGCAACTTTTTAATCCGTAGTGCGTAAAATTAAGTATAGCGAGTGCGTTTTTTAGAATTAATGGTAACTACTCACCACAATACTTTTTGCCCGCTTCGCCAGGGGCTGAAGCCCGCCGGCTATGAACAACTTCGGATGTCCATTGCAAGCGGTTCAAGCCTTGTTTACAGCGCGCTGTTATGTAGCCGCGGGGATTTATCCCCCGGCTGCCGGATGGGTGAGCAGTTACAATTATTGAATATAAAGTAGAAATATTAAAGTTTATATTGACAATTCTTAATATCTCGGTATAATAAATTAGAAATCGTAAATAATAGATAAAGAAGGAGAATTTCATGAAAAACCGTAGTCAACTTGCATTGGGGTTGATCTTAATCCTCTTGGGAGCTTTGTTCATCGCCCAGCGCCAGGTGCCCGTTTTAGGCCAATGGCTGGGTATGTACCTGGCCTGGCCATTCAATATGATTACCATTGGTGTGGGCCTTTTTCTGATGGGGCTGCTGTTTGGTTCGCCCGGCATGGCAATCCCGGCTGCAATTGTCAGCGGAATTGGCTGTATTTTCATCTATCAGAATGCCTACAATGACCCGGCTTCCTGGTCATTTATGTGGACGCTCATTCCTGGCTTTGTGGGGGTGGGCACCATCTTTGCGGGTACGCTCAGCAGGGATACAAGCCAGGCGCGTTCTGGTTTGAATCTGATTGTCATCAGCGCGATTTCGTTTGTGGTTTTTGCCGCCATCTTTGGGCGTCTTGGCATTCTTGGCCCGTACGGCCCGGCAGCTTTGTTAATCCTGGTAGGGTTGTGGTTTCTGGCGCGCGGTTTTATTAACCGCAGCAGAGAGTGAGAAAGGTTATGCGACGCGGAAGTATCTTTTGGGGAGTGGTTCTGATCATTCTTGGCGTGCTCTTCTTTTTGCAAGCCCGCGGACTGATCTCTGACGTGATGGGCTGGTTTTGGCCGGTGTTGTTGATCCTGCTTGGCCTGTGGGTCTTGGGCGGGCGTACCATGCTTCGCCTGGGCGGCGCAAACAGTGAGACCTTCTCGGTTGATCTGCAGGGTGCCTCCAAACTGGATATCGATTTTGAACACGGTGTGGGCGCGGTAGTCTTTAGCGGCGGCGCACCGGCAGGTGTTGCCATTTGCGGTTCGCAGGGTGC
>JBBRWF010000738.1:0-1194 GCA_038249405.1 Anaerolineales bacterium | reverse complement strand
GCCGTCCAACGTACTGAGCCCGAAACATACAGCCCAGGGGGTGTACCAATCGGCGGGCCGGTTCACCATGCGCGGCTGGTGGCGGATCGAAGTCATGATCCAGAGCGCCGGCACAAAGCAATCTGCATTTTTCGATTTGTGGTTATAGGTCTGCTCCATGCTGATCAGTAACTTGCTTCTGGCTTTTGTTACCGGTTTAATCAGCAGTTTTGGCCACTGCCTGGGGATGTGCGGCGGGATTGTGGCGATCTATTCGGCGCGCCAACCGGTGCTTGCCACAACAGATGGAACCCGCCCCAGCCTCCTCACCCGTATCGGAGCGCTCACCCCCGTGCATATTGGTCGCATTATGACCTATACGATACTGGGAGCGTTGATCGGGCTGGTAGGCTCCCTGCTGGACCAGGTCAGCGGGTTGGTGGGCTGGCAGGGTCTCTTTTCCGTCCTGGTCGGCCTGGCAATGATCGCGGTGTCGCTGAGCTTGATGGGCGTTCTGCCGCCGATCGAAATGGCGCTGGCCTCGATTCGCGGCGGCACTTCGCCGATGAAACGCATGCGCTCCCTTTTTGGGAAGCGCGGTTTTTGGTCGAATTGGGGCCTGGGCATTTTGTGGGGATTCCTGCCGTGCGGCCTCGTCTTTGCAATGCTGGTGGTTGCCGCGCGGACTGAAACCTTGTGGGGTGGCGCGCTCACCATGCTCGCGTTCGGATTGGGGACGGTGCCCACCTTATTGGGGTTTGGGCTGGCGGCAAACCTGCTCAGTCCGAAGATTCGCGGGCGCTTAACGTTTTACGCGGGGATTCTCATCCTTTTGTTTGCGGTTCAGACCATCCTGCGCGGACTGGCTGCCGCGAATATCATTCCTTCGTTGATCATTGGACCGGTGATGCTATGGTAGAACCCATTTATTGCGTACACTGCGGGGCGGTGGCAAAACACCCCGTCACCAAAATCATAAATGGCCAATCGCTAATCTTTTGCTGTGGGGGCTGCGCAGAAGTTTACGAAATGATCCATGAAGAAGATTTGATCGCGGGTGAAGGCAACCCCGCAAGTTCAAATTTACCATCGGCTGGCCATCAGGCGAGTGAATCGGGGGGCTCTACAACAATCATATTTCACGTAGGTGGCATGTCTTGCGCCAATTGTGTTTCAACGGTAACGAGACAACTGCGCTCAATACCCGGTGTGATG
>JBBRWF010000737.1:0-1278 GCA_038249405.1 Anaerolineales bacterium | reverse complement strand
GGGGGATTCCGGAAATTCAGCGTTTACAAGCCGAGTTGGTTAGCATGGCCTCCAAGTTGAACGCGGCTCAGGCCAGTTTACACAATTATATCGGCGCCATTACCGACAGAGTAGAAAATGAGCGGCGCAGCCTGGCGAGAGAACTGCACGACGATACCATTCAGGCCTTGATCGCGCTCAACCAACGTTTACAATTATCTGCACTTTCCACAACCGATCCCAATGAAAAAGCAGCGGCCAAAGATCTGCAGCAGTTTGTTCAACAAGCCATGAGCAACTTGCGCCGCGTGATTCGCGGCCTGCGGCCAATCTATTTGGAAGATTTGGGATTGACAGCGGCATTGGGTATGTTGGCGCAAGAGGTTCGTCAGTCCGCCAATTTGGCGGTCGATTTTCAGACCAAAGGAAAAGAAAAGCGCCTGGAACCGGCCACGGAACTGGCCTTGTACCGGATTGCACAAGAAACATTAAACAATGTCGTCCGCCATGCCCAGGCGAAAAATGCCTGGGTGGAACTGGATTTTCAGCCCAACCAGCTTCGTTTGACGATCCAGGATGATGGCAGTGGCTTTCGTGTTCCCCATCAACCCGATCATTTGACCCAGGCCGGTCATTTTGGCTTGGTGGGGTTGCAAGAGCGCGCTGAATTAATCGGCGGCAAGTTAGAAATTGTTTCGACCCCTGGGAAAGGCACGCTTGTCTCCGTAGATCTGGTACACGAATCGTAAGAATAATCCACTCCTAGCACGCCATGTCAATAGAGAAAAAGATAAGCCAAAAAGCCCATTGCCGCTCAGGCGATCTAGCGCTTTTTGAAAGAAGACACCCTCGATATACTCAAATTGTCGTGGGTTATTGGTGTCACAACCCAAAACCCAACATACTCAATCGTTGAAAGGAGTCTAAGCTTTATGCAAAAAGATCCTGTATGTGGGATGGATGTCGATCCCAAGAACACATCCCTGACATCGGAGTATCAGGGGCAGACCTACTATTTTTGCTCCTCTGGTTGCAAGAAAACCTTTGACAAAGAGCCGCAGAAATATGCCGTGAAAGAGGGCGGCGGGCACGCTGCTTCGCATCATTAATTCCGGTTTTCAGTTCTCGAAAAATCTTCCCCCGTCTACGCGCATCTGGACGGGGGAAGTCAAAGGAAACGTATGATCACGATACCTATTGATCCAATTATCCTGTCCATTGGACATTTTCATCTGCGCTGGTACAGCCTGATTGTCGGCGCCGCTATTTTCATTGGCGTTTGGATGGCGGTGAAAGAAG
>JBBRWF010000736.1:0-1383 GCA_038249405.1 Anaerolineales bacterium | reverse complement strand
GGCTTGCTGGTGACCCTGCTGCAAATCGGCGCAATCACTTTCATTGTGCTGCAGGTTCAAAAAGTGCTGGCAAGACCATCCAAACGGAAGCTGCCTGATCCGGTATAAAAGCTATCTTCTCTTCCAGATTATGCCCTCTCCAGAACAACGGAGAGGGTTTTTAATTCAGGTATTCAGGTCACACGGTTGCGCAAATTAAATGTACAATATCCCTATGCTTGCGCGTATCTTTTCCTGTGCTGTGGTTGGTCTTGAAGGTGTGATTGTTGAAGTTGAAGTAGATTACACGAATGGCCAGCCGGGTATGACGATTGTTGGCTTGCCGGATACGGCTGTGCAGGAAAGCCGTGAGCGCGTGCAGACTGCTGTAAAAAATGCGGGGTTGCATTTCCCTCGTCACCGGATTGTGGTGAACCTGGCCCCGGCCTCTGTGCGCAAGGAAGGTCCTTATTACGATCTACCCATTGCACTGGGGGTGATTGTGCTGGGAGGCCACCTGGCACCTGAAGCGCTTGAGAGCAGCCTCGTGATTGGCGAACTTTCGCTGGACGGCGTGGTTAGACACGCGCGCGGTGTTCTTCCAATGGCTGCCACCGCACGTGCGCAAGGCTACAAACGCATGATCGTTCCGGAAATTGACGCGGCAGAAGCGGCACTGATCCCGGATCTGGAAGTCATCCCGGTTACCACACTGGCAGGTCTTTACGATCATCTTTCTGGTAGAAATTTAATAGCGCCTTACCAGGCTGCCATGGTTGAGCCTGAGCCGCTATATATCCCTACAGATTTCGCCGAGGTGAAAGGGCAGGAACATGTCAAACGCGCGCTCGAAGTAGCGGCTGCGGGTGGGCACAACGTGTTGATGAGCGGCTCGCCTGGCAGCGGGAAGACACTGCTGGCGCGCGCCTTGCCCGGCATTTTGCCCGAAATGTCGATTGACGAATCTTTGGATGTGACGCGCATTTACTCAGTGGCCGACCAACTGCCGGCTGGTACGCCGCTCATCCGGCAGCGCCCCTTTCGCGCGCCGCACCATACCATCAGTCACGCCGGGTTAGTGGGCGGCGGCAACATCCCGCACCCCGGCGAAATTTCGCTTGCACACCGCGGCGTGCTGTTTCTGGATGAGTTCCCTGAATTTGGTTCGCGAGTTCTTGAAGTGATGCGCCAGCCGATGGAAGACAAAGTTGTCACCATCAGCCGGGCACAGGGGTCGCTGACGTTTTCAGCAAATTTCCAGCTGGTCGCTGCGATGAATCCCTGTCCGTGCGGGTATTACGGGGATAGCCAGAAGCCCTGCACTTGCGCGTCATCAACCGTCACCAAGTACCAGAAGCGCATCTCCGGCCCGCTGCTGGACCGGATTGATATTCATATCGAAGT
>JBBRWF010000735.1:0-1441 GCA_038249405.1 Anaerolineales bacterium | reverse complement strand
GTTATCCGTCGCTTTTGACCTGCCCACTCAAATAGGGTACGATGCTGATCACCCAATGGCTGGCGGTGAAGTCGGTAAGGTAGGTGTTTCAATCTCCTCATTGGAAGACATGGAACTACTATTTCGGGATATCCCCCTGGATAAAGTGTCTACCAGTATGACAATCAATGCCCCCGCGGCCGTATTATTGGCCATGTATATCGCTGTAGCAAAGCGGCAGGGGATCAGTTCAAAACAACTGCGCGGCACGATTCAAAATGATATTTTGAAAGAATATGTGGCGAGAGGGACGTATATATTCCCGCCAAAACATTCTATGCGCTTAATCACGGATGTATTCCGATTCTGCAAAACGGATGTCCCTCGTTGGAATACCATCAGCATTTCCGGCTATCACATCCGCGAATCCGGCTCTACTGCTGTTCAAGAAGTAGCGTTTACCCTGGCGGACGCTGTTGAATATGTAAAAGCGGCAATGGACGCGGGTTTAAAAGTGGACGAATTTGCCTCTCAGCTTTCCTTCTTCTTTAACGCCCATAATCATCTATTTGAAGAAGTGGCCAAATTCCGTGCGGCGCGCCGGATCTGGGCGCACCTGATGCGGGATCGCTTTGGTGCTCAAGATCCTAAATCGTGGATGCTGCGCTTCCATACGCAAACTGCTGGATCCACTCTGACGGCCCAACAGCCAGAAAACAATGTTGTGCGTGTGACCATCCAGGCATTAGCTGCTGTCATGGGTGGAACCCAGTCTTTACATACCAACAGCATGGATGAAGCCTTATGGCTGCCGACTGAAAAATCAGTTCGGGTGGCTTTGCGCACCCAAC
Organism: Anaerolineales bacterium; assembly: GCA_038249405.1. Lineage (GTDB taxonomy): Bacteria > Chloroflexota > Anaerolineae > Anaerolineales > Villigracilaceae > UBA5195. Next base: position 611 of record JBBRWF010000735.1, on the reverse strand, counting down.
AGATTATTGCTTATGAATCCGGGGTCGCGGATTCGATTGATCCATTGGCAGGTTCCTACCTGATCGAATCACTCACGGACGAAATTGAGCGGCAGGTGCTGAATTATCTGCGCAAAATCGATGATATTGGTGGAGCACTGGCCGCGATTGAAAATGGGTACTTACAGAATGAAATTCAAGAGGCAGCCTACCAGGCGCAAAAAGCATTCGAGAAGAAGTCTCATACACTGGTAGGAGTCAATGCTTTTCAGGTCGATGAAAAGCTGGAGATTGAGGGCCTGGTTTTGAATGCTCAAATTGAACAGATGCAGTGCGATCGCCTGGCGAAACTGCGTTCCAACCGGGATGAAACTCGGGTCAGCGAATTGATGGGGCGGCTTGATTCCGCCGCTCGCGGAACGGAAAACCTTGTCCCTTTGTTTGTTGAATGCCTGGAAAATAATCTAACTCTGGGTGAGATTTGTGGGGTTTTGCGCCAGGTCTGGGGCGAATATCAACCCCCGGCCTGGAATTAATCGAGCCACCTGGCTTGAGCCGATATTTTGATGCATTCATAGAAAATATTTGGATCGGATAGGTGTCTTGCTATGGCAAAAATAAAAAAAATTAAC
>JBBRWF010000734.1:0-1483 GCA_038249405.1 Anaerolineales bacterium | reverse complement strand
GATGACCTGCTCGGGCGAGCCCGCGAGGGCTTTTATAAAACCAGTGTATCCATCGCGGGCAAGGTACTGGTCAATGTCTTCTGGATCGATCAAACCGCAGTTGCGCAGGATAATACGCACCTGGGGTTTTAACATGGGCAGATCAAAAAAACGGGGTATCCCGGTTTTTGCGGTGAAGCTTTCGTCGCCAAAATGACCTTTGGCCATCCTGGGCAGCATATTTCCTTCGATTAAGTTGGAAAGTATAATCTTCCTGGCTTTGTCTGGGGTTACATTGGCATAACTGACTCGCGGCCCACCGGGGAGCGCAAGATCCAAGAGGGGCTCCAGATAACAGGGCCCTATGCAGCCTACCTGGACGATGCGGGCATTCAGCTTATGTTCTGCCAGTGTTTCCTCAACGGCCTGGAGAACCTCTACCGCGCCGGCAGCTTTACCGCAAGAACCCGTGCCAAGATAGATAACCGGTAGGTCGCTGTGGACCAGATTCTTCCAGCGTAAAAGTGCTTCCTGCTGCAGGGCCTCAAAGCTTTTCATAATCTTCCAGCACCTTGATTAATTGATCCGGGGTCATTTTCCCAAATATTTTGCCATTGATCTCTACGACGGAAGCCTGGGCGCAGCACCCAAGGCAGGCTACTTCCTGATAATCAAAGTGATGATTGGGTGTGGTTTCACCAGGTTTGATGCCCAATTTCTTCTGGACTTCCTGAGATAACTGCTGCCCACCCTGAACATGGCAGGCTGTCCCCAGGCATACCCGGATGGTATGGTCCCCAGGCTTGCGGAAGCGGAACTGGGAATAAAAAGAAGCAACGCCGTAAATGTGTGTTTCAGATATTTTCAAACAGTCCGCGATTTCGCGTACATTTTCTTCGGAAATAAATCCGAATTTTTTTTGATAAAGTTGGAGTAAGGGGATTAATTCGTCTGGCTTTCCAGATGAACTGTTTTGGGTCAAAGTTTGTTCGTTGTGTTCGCTGATTAATCCGTGATCCATACCGTCCTCTGCGATAAACCTGGTTATTTCCAGTTTACAGGAACCATGAAGGCACGCAAGTGACATATTTCTCTATCGTCTATCCCTTTTGTAATATTAACGGTTTGACAGCTGTTCAGAGCAGTTTTGAACGGAAAACCAGCGGCCTTTTGATGGAAAATCAATATTCCCCAATAATTCATCCTTGATTTGAAGCTTATTTGAATATAATGGAACTATCAGCCGGGTGGAATGGCTCTTGCACCGTTACCGATAAGAACATATTACTTAACCAGTGAAAATGAATCCTAAATTGAAAACACAGATGCGCGCTAATTCCAATCCCAAACGAGCAGCAATCAAAATTGATCGGCTGACATTTGCCCTGATTGTCGCCTTTATTATTCTGGCTGGTTCCACCACAATTGCGGCCGGTTTGTATTTATTCTCCACAGGGATGCTCAACCTACCTGAAGCAGCCCATTCTGGGGCTAATGATTCGGG
>JBBRWF010000733.1:0-1583 GCA_038249405.1 Anaerolineales bacterium | reverse complement strand
TTTTCCGGAAGTATTTTTAACAACTCAGTCGCATAACGGCAGCCTCGGTAATAAGATTTGAGATCCAGAACCCCAAAAGACGGGTTGGTTTGACGGAAATCGCACATTAATAATTGAGATAGGTTCACCATAAACAAGGACAAGTTGGCAGCATTGGTAACGGCAGTTGGGCTGATATTCATGAAATCTTCTAAACCCCAGAACTGTTTGGCATCCCGAAAATTGAACTCGATTTGGAACCTCAAAGAATAATAATCGACCAAATTCTCGCAGGACAGATCGAGATCACTACTGAACAGAATGACGTGCCCCCAGGCTTGGGTAACGAGGTTTGTTTTGACGATGATGACCACATTGAGGGACACAGGAAAATCCTGGTGCAGAAGCTGTGCCTGGTAAGTGCAAGTCTGAAAGCCATCTTTCACAACGGTAGATTTGAGATATTTCTCTGGGATGTGAGCATAGTCCACCCGCTTTCCATATATGCACTTATGACCCTCCCCATCCCACGGAAAACACAGTGCTGCATCCCAGCGCAGTTTGGAGATCAGGTGCAATCCGCACTGCCGCACCATGTGAAAAGCTGGATAGTTGCCAAAATGACCATCCATGGCCAGGTAAACAGGGTGGAGCAAAGTACCGATCCGCAAAAGCAGTGCTTTAAGCGTCTTTTGTATCCGTAACAACTCCGGGTTAAGCACGACTTCCGACTTATCTTTGTTCTTGCTGCCTTTGGGGCGTCCCCGTTTGCGTTTCGGCTCGGCAGATTTGACTTTTTTCGCCTCTTTCCTGGCTTTGCAGGCTGCTTTTTCTTCTTCATCGCGCACGGTTTGCTCCACGCACACCGGATACGAACGCCGTTGGTTTACACTTACCAGCGAGAATACAAAGAAGGATAGGCTGGGGATCACCTTTTGCTGCAACCCCGAGAAAAAGCGGTCCAGCCCGTAGGTCTTCTTCCCGGCTTTACTGACCACACATTCATCACCTGCCAGGATGTAGATCTCTTCCTTCCTTAACAGCTGTTGGCTAAAGAACGACCAGAACACCTGCGTCCAAGGAATGGCTGTCGTGTAAAAGCGCTGAATACTCCGGTAGCTTCCGCCATCTTCAGCCCACCGTGAAAGCCCCAACATCGTCACCCGCCCCGTCATCGCCAGCATTGCAAAGATTACCCGGCTCATTTGGCGGAGAGTTGCTTTGGATAAACTGTCTTCGATTGGTTGTAAAAGTGCTAAAATGTCCATTGTGGGCTTTTGTAGTTCCTGAGTTATCGTCATGGTTGACACAACTCTACTACAGAAGCCCATTCACTTCAGCCTATTTTTGGCGAAGGTATTGAAGGAGGAAATCAATGAATAAAATTCGCCTCGGTCTGGCAAGAATTCATCAAGAGCCGGGGGAACGTCGTGATTTTTTACCAGACTTCGTTGCACATTTAGTCCAATGCGGCGCGGACGTGATTCTGGAACATGGTTATGGTGCGGGCCTGGGCTTGACCGAGGATAGCTATCAGTCGCTTGCCCCAAATGTACAATTTGCTGATCTCCAGACGGTATATCAACAGGATATGGTACTGGTGC
>JBBRWF010000732.1:0-1609 GCA_038249405.1 Anaerolineales bacterium | reverse complement strand
GGCCAATGCAGCACGCGGCAGACCGTTTTCGCAATCATCCATTCCTCGTCCGTGTGGATGACCCGGACAGCGACACAGCTGGCTTGCGTGGATATCACGGCGGCGTTGGCCAGGTTTCGTTTATCGTCGATTTCGATTCCCAGAATTTCCAAGCCAGAACAGATCCGCGCGCGGACTGCAGGCGCGTTCTCCCCGATGCCACCCGCGAACACCAGTGTGTCCAATCCACCCAGTGCGGCGGTGAAGCCGCCGATCCATTTTTTCACCTGGTAACAGAACAAGGCAACCGCCTCGGCTGCGCGCACATCTTTTGTTTCGTGCTCCAGTAAGTCTTGCATATCCGAACTGGTTTCAGAAACGCCGAGCAGTCCAGATTGGAAATTAACCATTTCGTTGAATTTCTTCGGGGTGATGCCGCCAACTCGTTCTAAATACCAGACCAGGCCGGGATCGAGATCGCCGGAACGGGTACTCATCGGCACGCCCCCAGTCGGAGTGAGACCCATGCTGGTGTCCACGGATTTGCCTTCGTAGACTGCGGCCAGGCTGGCCCCGTTGCCGAGGTGGGCAAGAATGACTCGGCCGCGGGCCGCTGGTTGTCCAGCTAGTCGCTCCAGTTCTTCGATCAGAAACGCGTAGGACAATCCGTGAAACCCATAGCGGCGCACCCCTTGGGCCTCATAGCGGCGTGGGATGGGTAACAGCTGTGCAACGCGCGGCAGGTCGTGGTGGAAAGCCGTGTCGAAACACGCTACCTGGGGCAGGTCAGGAAACCGGCGATGAAAGGCCTCAGTCAGCAAGATCTCTTCGGGCAGATGTTCTGGATCAAAAGGCTGAAGCTGGTGTAACTCTTCAACCATTGCTGTAGTAATGCGCTGCGGTTCGCTGTACTTCGGTCCCCCATGCACCACGCGATGCCCCACCGCGGTCAACTCCCCCCGCCCAAATCGTTCCTCAATCCAATCCATGAGCAGCTCAACTGCCGCCGTGTGGTTTGGCACGGTCACCGTTCGAGTGAAGTTGTCCGCCTTGTTCAAGGCTTTCACCATAAACGTCGCTTTTGGCAGTCCAATTCGCTCAATACTGCCTGCCATAATCCGTTGGAGCGAATCTCCGGCCTCGAACAGGGCGAATTTGATGCTGGATGAGCCGCCGTTGATGGTCAGGATGCGCTGGGTCGATTTTTTCAATTGCTCATTTCTTTCTGTTCCGGCTCACTGCCGTTCATTTTTGGGTAAGGTTTCGCCGCCTGCTCTTTGGATCCTATATTGCCTGAGCCCTTCTTTTATGGGGTGGGGAACAGGCTGGCCTCTAGTTGCACCAGGTTTTTTGTCAACTGAGCCAGCTCGGGTTGGGCCGACTTGAGATCTGTCTTCATATCCTTCAAAGCCTGAGCGGCGCTCGTTTGCATGGCTGTGAGCACATCTTTTTGATTTGTGTCCAACAGACCGGTCAGGGTATCCAGTGCTTCAGATGCCTGACTTAACGACAGGCGTGCACCGGCGTAATCATCGGCTGCGATCGCCAGGCTGGCTCCGCGAACTCCTGATAACGCATTGAGCAGGTGCAGGTGCATTGTGGAGGAGTCCAGGTCTTTTTGCAGAGTCAG
>JBBRWF010000731.1:0-1738 GCA_038249405.1 Anaerolineales bacterium | reverse complement strand
GGTCGCTTATAAACCCCATCACCTCAAAATTCTCAACATACGACACAAAAAAGGAAAGTCATATGGGCGAAGAGTATTTGCTGGAAATGCATCACATCACTAAGCGTTTCCCCGGTGTTACTGCACTGAAGGATGCCACGATTGGCATTTGCAAGGGAACAATCCATGGGCTGGTGGGAGAAAATGGCGCCGGCAAATCTACCTTGATGAAGATCCTGTCTGGTACTTACCCCCACGGCTCGTATGAAGGAAAATTGGTCTTGAATGGCAGGGATCTTCATCTCAACACGGCTGCGAATGCCATACAACAGGGGATTGGCATTGTCCCACAGGAACTCAGCGTTATCGATCAACTAACAGTGGCTGAAAATATTGTTGTCGGCAACTGGCTGGGTCCCAAAGAAAAACTGGTTAACATGCGTGGGATTAAGAACCGCATAAAGGAATTTTTGCGCAGTTATAATATCTCCTTGGATCCTAATGCATTGGTTTTTCGCCTGACCACCGCCGAGAAACAACTGGTGATGATCGCCCGGGCTTTATACCGTGACCCCAGTATTTTGATCCTGGATGAGCCTACTTCATCGCTGGCACTAAATGAAATCGACAACCTTTTTGCTCATCTGGAAGATTTACGAAGCAAGGGGATGACCTGTGTATTTATTACTCATAAGCTGGCCGAGATATTCAAAATAACCGATCACACCACAGTGCTGCGTGACGGTGAAGTGACCGGCGAATTTGATCGAGATGCTTACCGTGAATCAGACATTATTTCCGCTATGGTTGGGCGTCGCATTGAAAATCTTTACCCAACACGGGATTCACAAATTGGCGAGCAAGAGGTGATGCGGGTAGAGAACCTGACTATTCCGCATCCAACGATCGCCAATCGCAACGTTGTGTAAAATGTCAGCTTTTCATTACGAAAAGGCGAGATCCTCGGACTATCCGGGCTGGTTGGTTCCGGTCGCAGTGAGACAGTAAACGCACTGGTAGGGCGCATGACATGTACTGGATCAGTCTATGTGAATGGTCACCAGGTACATATTCATAGCCCAGCGGATGCCAAGCGGGTTGGGATCGGACTGGTCACAGAAGACCGCAAAAAAGACGGGTTGCTTCCCAACCTTGAAATCCGCCCAAACTTGACCTTGCACAGTCTGGAGTCGTTTACTAATTATTCCTTTATGAACACTGCCAAGGAAAAACGTCTGGCAGGTGAACAAGCCCAGAAATTCAATATCAAGGCACCCTCTGTCGAACAGATGGTCTCTAATTTGAGCGGTGGCAACCAACAAAAGGTGATTCTTGCCAAAGTGTTGATGGCCCAGCCACAAATATTATTCCTCGATGAGCCTACCAAAGGCATCGACATTGGCGCCAAGAACGAGATTTATAAATTGATGTTGGAATTGGTTAAGTCGGGTATTTCCATTGTAATGATCTCTTCAGAACTGCCTGAGCTTTTAGCCATGTGCGATCGATTTATTGTTCTGGCGGAAGGTAAGGTCGCTGATCAGTTTGATCGAACCGAAGCAAATGAGTATCGCGTCATGTTGGCCGCCACCCAGGCGCGTGCCCAACTTCAGTAATTTAGTAAGGGAATGAATAATGCTTAACCTTGCTCAAACGATTCGCGAGACCCAGGTTTCACCAGGCAACCTGGCAATCTTTTGGCTGGCACAGGCCGGTTTTGTTTTCAAGACTTCCAACGGCAAAATCATATACGTCGACC
>JBBRWF010000730.1:0-1744 GCA_038249405.1 Anaerolineales bacterium | reverse complement strand
TCTGGGCAAATTTCTTTCCATTTGGCTTCCGCTTCTCTTCATAAAGTCGGTTGAGTTTTACCGAAAAATTCTGGGCAGGTTTAATCATCGTATACTAATACTCTTTGAAAAGAATGTCGAATTTATTATCATTGCAGAAATTTTATACAATAATGATCCAAATTTCAACGAGCAATTTAATGGATGTCTGTCCCCAAAAAATTTGTTGGCATTTTTTACTACCCCCAGCTTTGTTTCCATTCAGTCAAAATCAATTTAAAGTCATCCATGCAGTCTTGATTTGGTATCCAAACGGGAAACAAACAGTCTTTACCAAAGCTTTACAATTGCTTTAGAAATGCTTCATTCAGTCTTGCTATGATTAATAAGTAAGAACAAAATAATCAATTGAAACACGGATAAGATCCGAAAAAAGGATGGCACACAATGATGGGTTATGGATACGGTGGATTTGGCTGGATCGGAATGATCCTGGGCCTGGTGATTACGATCGCTGTGATCGTGGGCGTAATTCTACTGGTTGTCTGGGCTGTTCGTCGAATGAATGGAAATTCTGCCCAACCGGGTGCAATGAATTTGCCCGGTTCATCCGCGAAAGAAATTGCGCAGGCGCGCTATGCCAAAGGCGAGATCACCAGCGAACAATATCATCAGATCCTTTCCGATATCGGTCGCTAAGGCAGGAGTGAAATGATGGGATTTGGAATGATCGGCGGAATGTTTCTTTTCTGGGTGATCTTGATTATTCTGGCAGTGATTCTGGTCCGCGGACTTTTCCAATCGAACCGTCCGACTGGAACCAGCCAGCTGGTTTCAGCCCGCGAGATCCTGGAGCAGCGCTATGCCAGGGGAGAAATCAACCAGGAACAGTTCAAACTGATGTTGAAAGACATACAATAATATCCAAAGAATGACATCGCGACCTCCTGCTAATGCAAGAGGCCGCGTTTTATCTCGCGTCTAATTTATGGCAATAAACAATATTTTCTAACTCCGTTATATCCAGGTGCAATAAATAGGTTTTTACGTACACATGTCCCTAATGAATTAGGGGCAGATGCCCCTACGTTTCTCCTTACTTGAGAGTTATCCTAAACACATCTTGGTTTTGGGATCATATTTTCTAAGGAGAAGCACATGGAACTCTCTGTACGCGAAGGTTGGACTGTATTGCACGGCATGGTATTTGGTGCAATATTTCTGTTGGCGTTTGCGGGTGGGTTGGCTGGACTTTACAGCCTGCGCCCTGAATGGGTAACGGCCGCTGGAATTCAAGAGCGGATGAGCCGTTTGAAGGTTGGGTTATGGACCATGGCGGTAATCGCCTGGGGTACCGTCATCACGGGTTCGTTCCTGGTCTATCCCTGGTACCGCTCCGCGGATAAAACCAGCGCCAGGTCCATCTTGCTTGCCAACCCCGGCACCGCCGAGTGGCATAACTTCGGGATGGAATGGAAAGAACATGTCGGCTGGCTGGCCCCGATCGCGGCGACAGTGGTCGCGTTTGCAGTGGCGTACTACGGACCCTCGCTGGCCAAGAAAGTTGGCGAGAAACGCGCTTTGATGATCTTCTTCGTGGTAGCTTTCGCCACGGCTGCCGTCGCCGGTCTCTTTGGCGCCTTTATCAACAAGGTCGCTCCGATCCGCTGATCGTCCAGTGCTATCAAACTGAGAGGAATTACAAATTAATGAATACAAATCTTGTTGAAAAAGATTTACCCAACGGGCCGGTTGCTGCAGTGCT
>JBBRWF010000729.1:0-1812 GCA_038249405.1 Anaerolineales bacterium | reverse complement strand
TCCCTTTGGAGAGGATTTCCTGGGGTTGATGAACCCGGCCGAGGGCACAACCTGGCATGAACATCTATTAAAAGAATGTGATCGCGCGCTTCAGGCGATTCCTTTTTCAGGATTGCACATTGATCAGTACGGAGAACCCAGGCAGGTCTGGGATGCGCATGCCAACCCGGTGGACTTGCCAGGTGCTTTTGCTGACTTTATCAGGGCAGCCAGGGCCAACCACCGGAATCAGACGATTTTGTTTAATGCAGTCAGCAACTGGCCCATCGAAACGCTGGCAGCCTGCCCTCTAAATTTCTTGTATATCGAAATATGGCCTCCCGATGTTCATTACACGGATGTGGCCCTCATTGTGCTGGAGGCGGTACGTCTTTCGGGCGGCAGACCTGTAGTGATTGCGCTTTACCTGCCGGCCAGCCAACCTGAAAATGTATTGTTGGTTGATGCGCTGATTACTGCTTGCGCTGGGACACGCATTGAGCTTGGGGAAACTGTGCGGCTGCTTGCCGATCCATACTTTCCAAAACACCAGGAGATTTCGCCTGAACTTAAGGCAAACCTGCTGAAGCATTATGACTTCATGGCGCGCTTTGGTGAGTGGCTGCAGGCTTACACGCTCTCAGCCGGAGAGCGCGAAATATGGGCGCAGGGTGAGTTCCAGCCAGTTTATGTTCAGACAGATGCGCAGGTATGGAGTATTGCCCGCCGCCGCCCGGACGGCTTACAGCTAAACCTGGTTAACCTCAATGGGCTCGACCAAAATTTGAGTTGGGATGCTGCGCATGAAGCACCGCTGCCGGTTGAAAACCTGGTTGTGCGGGTGCGTCTGGCCAAGAAGCCCGCCAGAATTTATTGGGCTTGCGCGGAAATGGCGGAACAGCCTCCGCTTGAGCTTAATTTTGATTTTGAAGACGGCGAAGTCACTTTCAACATTCCCAGCCTTCAACTTTCGGGAGTCATCTTCATCCATGAATAACCTATATCAACGCAGTATCGAAATCATCCTTCAAAACCAGTCTCCTAATGGAGCATTCATTGCCAGCCCCAATTTTCTCACTTACCACTTTTGCTGGTTCCGGGATGCCTCCTTCGTGGCCTATGCCATGGATCTGGTTGGCGAGACCGGCAGTTCCCAGCGCTTTCACCAGTGGGCAGCCGCGCAGGTCAACGCGCGGGCGGAGCTGGTACGCGACAGCATCCGCAAAGTGCGCGCCGGTGAGAAGCTGCGCGAAAACGAGATACTGCACACTCGCTACCGGCTGGACGGGCAGCCGGATGAGGCCGGTGATTGGCCGAATTTTCAGCTGGACGGCTTCGGTACCTGGTTATGGGCGTTAAATGAGCACCGAAAGAAAGACCCAACGCATGCCCTTTCACAGGATTTGCTGGATGCCGCAGGCCTGGCGGCGGATTACCTGAGCGAACTGTGGATGCTGCCCTGCTACGACTGCTGGGAGGAATTTCCCGATGAAGTCCACCCGCACACCCTGGCGGCAATATTTGGCGGGTTGAAGGCGCACGCAGATTTCAGCGGCAGCGACCACGGGTTCGTTTTGAATGCAATCAAGAATAAATTACTGCAAAATGGCGCAGAATTTGGACATTTTGTTAAGTTCCCCGGCTCTCCGGCAGTGGATGCCAGCCTGCTGGGCCTTTCGGTGCCCTATGGTGTGGTTGCTCCGGACGATCCGCTTATATTAAGCACAGTAGCGCAGATTGAGAACACAATTGTGCGCGAAGGCGGGCTGCATCGTTATGCCGCAGATACGTATTACGGCGGCGGTGCGTGGATATTGCTCAGTGCCTGGCTCG
>JBBRWF010000728.1:0-1817 GCA_038249405.1 Anaerolineales bacterium | reverse complement strand
GCTGGCTCTCGACCGATTGGGAGAAAATGCCTCTATCTTTTTGACTCAAAAACTGCCAGCGGAGAATGAATACCATTCTGTTCGCTCTGCGCACAGTACAGATGCGCATACCTTGTTGGTTTTGAAAGCAGCCACCATCCTTGAAGCAGAAGGTTTTGAAATTGTTTCGAAAAGGGAAATCAACCTTCCTATGAGTAATGGCCGCATATCATCACCAGATATTCTGGCACGCAAGAACGGTCGAGAAATTCATGTGGAGGTTGAGCGAGATGTAAACAAAGGGGATAGCGATGCGCGCGCCCGTAAATGGCAGAACGCGTTCGATGCCGGCCAGGGCTGGCTGTATGTGTTTTGCGAAACAGAAGAAGTACAGAAGAAACTAATTCAGGAAATCAATCGCGCGCTGGCTTCCGAGTCTCGCCTGCAGCGAGCCAACACCCTTATGACGAATTTGGAAGTTATCAAGGCTAGCAAACGGCACGCGGATGGCAGCATCTGGGTTTCACAGAAGCATTCCATCAACCTAAAATAAATAACCCAGATTCAAGAACGAAAGCCTAAGTGTTTAATTCAAACAGTACTGATATAGAAAAAGGCCTGCCGTAGGGGGGACGGTAGGCCTTGCAAACACCACTTTATGAGCGGGGGATTGGGTGGTGAATGTAGGATTATTTTATTACAGAACATATGTTCTGTCAATAGTTTGATTTCCGGCTCAATAAATCACCAGGGATTGAAAATTGCACTGCGCGCGATCACGGACAACCCTTAAGTTAGCATCCAAAGTGATAAACAGCTATTATCCATTCGGTTGGCTATTATCCACGGAAGGGTCTATTATCCAACCAAAATGGCCTGTAGCGCTTAAGGACTAATATCCAACCCTTTCAAAAAAATACATTGAATATTTTAAACAGTGCCATCCATCCAGGGTTACCACAACTACCAATCTGACTATTCATTTTGATTGACTAAAAAGAACATACGTGCTATTAATGGACTATATTCACTTTTACCGTGAGAGACATAGTTTGCGAACGCCATATATTGTGGCAGGTCGAACCTGGACCAAGGAGAAAAGAGATGATTGGAAAACTTATTGGGAAGCTTGTTTTTTTCGGGTTGTTGTCTGTTGTTGTAGGCATAGTTTCGCTAGCGGGGTATTTTTATTTCAAAGCTGGCCAGCCGATGCAAGTAGCGGCAGCTCAGCGCCTTGTTCCCGGGATCACGTATCGGGAATTCTGGGCGGATATGATCCAGCGCTGGAATGAAATTGATGACCAGAATGCAACCAAAGGAAAGGGAAAATCCTGTGTACTTGTATCAACAATAATGCTACCGATGATGTATACAGGATCAATCTATGAAGTTACTTATCTTCGCACCCATCCTGACGCGAAAGCTGCTGCAGAATTTCTGCGAAAAATCAGTAATATCGCGCCGCCTGACGAACTTATTTATGGCCCTTGGTGGAAATTGCCTGATGCCTGGTGGTGGCAAATCGAAAACATGTCATGGTGGGATTATTATCGCCCACTAGCTCGAGCATGGAATTGTGAAGTTGGAGCTCCCCGCAACAAGCCAACCCAGGAGTAAGATCGCATACTCAAGTACATCGTAAGACTGAATGCAGTTCTGAAGATTTCTTGTTTATTGCCGATAAATTACCGTTTCATTGCCGATAAATTGCCGATAACTTGTAGGCCCGTTTCCGGCGCGAATCATCGGCAACCAACAACCAGCCCTGCTCGACCCACTCTTGCATCAGGTTGCGTACCATGCGCTCTGAAAGGCCCAGCGTATCGGCAACCTGTGTG
>JBBRWF010000727.1:0-1826 GCA_038249405.1 Anaerolineales bacterium | reverse complement strand
TTATCGGCTGAAGAGTCATTCGGAGAAGGTGGCCCTGGCACTCGCTCTGCTGGCAGAAGGGATGGACGTATCCGCACTTGAAAGAGTAACCGGGATCAAAGAAGGGACGCTGCGGACCTGGCTGACCCGGGCCGGGATGCACGCCGAGAAACTGCACGCCCGGTTCTTCCAGGAGTTGATTTATGGTCATATCCAACTGGATGAACTGTGGGCCAACTTTGATCATAAAGGCAAAGAGATGTGGTTATGGGTGGCGACGGAAGCCAAGAGCAAACTGATCCCAGTGATCGAGCTGGGACCGCGCACCCTCGACATGGCCATGGGAGTAGTTCACGCCCTGGTTGAAACGATGAGACCCGACTGCCTGCCCATCTTTACGACGGATGGCCTCAAGTTGTATTTTTACGCGCTAACCGCTCATTTTGGACAATGGAAAAAGAGCGAGGACGGGTGCAAGCCGGTCTGGATCGTGGCTTCGGAATTGATTTATGGTCAGGTTAAGAAGATAGTCCGGCGGCGGCGCCTGGTAAAGGTCGAACACACGATGTTATTGGGAGAACAGCAAAACCTGAAAGACCGCTTGCTACGTTTAGGATTTTCCGGGCGCATCAACACCGCTTTCGTTGAAAGGCTGAATCTGACTATCAGGCAAGGGGTATCTTTGCTGGTACGTCGAACTTGGGGAAGGGCAAAGTATTCACCCGAACTGAAGCTGCATCTCCTCTGGTGGAGGGGGTACTATCACTTCGCTCGTTACCATGCCTCCTTGCGGGTGCAATTCGCCCAGCCTACCGGGCGGAAGGGGAATCAAATCCCCAGCCGCTATCGCAGTCGAACCCCGGCGATGGCGGCTGGGCTGGCAGCACGGCGCTGGTCAGTGCTTGAGCTGATCAGCATTCCAGTGGTGTAGGTGGGGGAAAGGAGACAAGCTTCAGGGAAAACAGATAAATTCAGCCCCCCATTGCGAGGGAAAACCTCCGATTGGTTGGCCAAAACCTACCAATCCAGCTCTTTTGAGGGCCTGGTTGGATGATTCTGAATTATCCACCACGGATTAAGCCACGACCCCAATAAAGCATTCTTGTTCATTTCATTACTCCTTAGATTCAATTGCAGCCACCTTTGCCAGACGCCGTTCAAAACGTTCGGCTTTCACAGGTTGAGCTCTCAAATAGATTTGTGTGATTTCTAAAGCCAATGCAAGACCAACCACACGCCCGCCCAGGCAAAGCAGGTTCATGTTATCGTCCTCCACACCCTGATGAGCAGAAAAACTCTCATGGATCAAGGCTGACCTTACTCCATGAATTTTATTGGCAGTGAAACAAGCCCCCACCCCACTACCGCAGACCGCAATACCGCGCTCCACTTTCCCTTGAGCGACCGCCCGCGCCAGGGGGATCACAAAGTCCGGGTAATCATCCTCAGGATCCAGAGAAAAGGCGCCGAAATCCTGCACCTCATGTCCAGAATCGCGCAATGCCTTCAGAATCGGTTCCTTTAAGCTATATCCTCCGTGATCTGTCGCAAATCCAACGCGCATTTTGCCTGCTTTCTGAAACTGTTATGCTTTCTTGTGCTGTTTTACCAGGGCGATGGCCTGCTCGGTTATATGATCGACACTGAAACCGTATTCTTGCATCACTACATTGCCAGGCGCGGAAGCTCCAAAGCGATCCACTCCGATGACTGCGATGCCTGGCCCAATGTAGGGCCGCCAGCCGAGGGGTGAGCCAGCTTCGATTGCCAGCATAGGGATTCCTGGCGGCAGGACTGACTCGCGGTATTCGCTGGATTGGACGTCAAACAAATTCCAGCAGGGCAGG
>JBBRWF010000726.1:0-1838 GCA_038249405.1 Anaerolineales bacterium | reverse complement strand
GTTATGGTGCCGCGGGGATTTATCCCCCGGCTGTCGGACGGGTCTAGTAGTTACAGTAAATGAATATATTTTTATTTCGATGTGGAATTCAGGTCAGAATAATGAGAGAGCTGCGCTTTTACATATCAGCTAGTTAATCCTTATTTATATCTTCCCAGCGAAAAATTAATCCTTTCTGCCTCGCAAAAAGGTGTGATAATACTGTATAAAAATATCAAGAATTACCAGTATTTATCAGGTTTTATAAGTGCCTGGCTTCTCGCAAGCTGAGCAGTTACTAAAAATAAACCTTTCCGAGAAAACGCACAAAATCGCCGCGAATATTCAGCCAATCCTGCGCAAAGTCGGTCAAATATTCTCCATGCGATTGATCAAGAACCATTATTAGGAAACATCAAGAATCAGGAGTGAATACCATGACACAAGCAACCATGTCGGAACCTGCTGCCCGACCAGTTAAGACCGCCTGGATTTCGCCCAGGTTATACGCCAAATTCTGGCGTCTTCATTTTTATGCCGGTTTTATCGCCGCTCCAATCATCATCTGGCTGTGTGTGACTGGCATACTTTACATCCTCACGCCGCAAATCGAACCGCTCATCTATTCCAACCTTTTCACCGTTTCGCCGCAGCAAACACAAACCACCCTCGATCAGCAGTTGGCGGCTGCCCAGGCGGCCTATCCATATATGATGGCCACCCAGTTCCATCCCAGCAAGGGCGCAGGAAAGACAGCCTATGTGGTTGTAACGCCGCACTCAGAGGCCCACATGACGGGTATGCGCCACAGCGGGCCAACCGGCAATATTGATGTTTTCATCAATCCTTATACCGCCCAGGTGGTTGGCTCCATCCCAGAAATGGACCGCTATTCGAGGGCCGCGATGGACCTGCACGGTAACCTGTATTTGGGTGATTTCGGGCGGCTGCTCACCGAACTGGGTACCGTCTGGGCGCTGGCCCTGCTGCTGAGCGGTCTCTATGCATGGATGCCGCAGCACTGGAACAAGGTTTGGGGCGTGTGGCTGCCGCGTATTCAAAAATGGAAAGGCCGCATGTGGTGGCGTGATTTTCACTCCGTCGGCGGGATGTACTTTAGCCTGTTGGTGCTGGTCTTCCTCGCGACAGCTTTAATGATCACCTTGGCCTCAGGCACGATTTTCGCGCTGACCCGTGTGGTGCTGCGGCAGACGACACCAGCTGCGCCTGTCACGCTCCACTCCCAGGAAACCGGCGCTCAACCAGTCTCCCTGCAGAGCCTGGTGCCCATCGCCGAAGCAAACGACCTCAGCCAGAGTTATATGATCACCCTGCCTGTTAATCCCCAAGGGTTCTTCAAGCTCAGCGCCGATAACGGCATGGGCAAACCGGAACTGCGCCATGATCTGAGCATCGATCAATACAGCGGAAAAGTGGTCTTTTCGACTTCATGGGCAGACTACCCCATCTTGACGAAATTGACCGTATGGGGCTTAAGTTTCCACTTTGGCGACTTGTTCGGCGTTTTCAACCAGGTGCTCGGCATCCTAGCCTGCCTGGTGCTGATCTTCTTTACCGTGTCTGGAATTGTGATGTGGTGGAAACGCCGCCCCGCCAATGCATGGGGCTTGCCAAGAGTTGTGCCGGGCGGTTTATCCCCCATGCCGCGCGGCTTAATCGCCATCATTGTCGTACTGTGCGTGCTTCAGCCAACCCTTGGAATATCCCTGCTGCTGGGGCTGCTGGCTTGGTTGATCGCCTGAAAGTCTGGTTATAATAGAATAGCGTCACGCTACAGCTTCACCTATCATACCCATCACAAGGGACAAAATTATGCCGTTGCAATTATCTGTCAACAT
>JBBRWF010000725.1:0-1855 GCA_038249405.1 Anaerolineales bacterium | reverse complement strand
ATAGACAGCGATAAATCGATGGCTAATTTCTCAGTTGCCACAAATGAATCCTACCGCGATCAAAATGGGAACAAGATGTCCGAAACCACCTGGCACAAACTCGTCGCATGGGGAAAACAGGCCGAAGTGGCTGAGAAATACTTAAAAAAAGGGACAGAGGTCGCAATCGAGGGAAAACTGACCAATCACTCATACGAAGACAAAAATGGGGAGACGCATTATGTCTCCGAAATTGTAGTAAATGAAATTTTGGTTCTCGACAAAAAGACACAAAACTAATTGGAATATCATCGTTCCGTATTCTTGCAAAAAAAAGTATTCCATGCTCAATCCGAAAGCTTTCTTTTGACGTCTGTCATAGGATGGCATTGTTGTGCTAACACTTCCTAATCAATTTCTCTTTCCCGTCAATTCATCGCTTTGGCGATATAAATGACTTTTCTTAGCCAGATCATTCAGACCTCCTCTTCTCCGGCAATGGATCAATGTAATTCGGAGGTCTGTTTTCATTCGGGTGCAGTTTAGCCGATTAACACAAAATCAAAATTATTCTGCCTGTTTCATTGAGAAAGCAATTCTTTTCCTGGCGATGTCAACCTCAAGCACCTTTACTTTGACATGCTGATGCAGTTTTACGACTTCGGACGGATCGCTGACAAAGCGGTTCGCCAGTTCGCTGATATGCACCAAACCATCCTGTTTTACGCCCACATCAACAAATACACCAAACCGCGTGATATTTGTCACAATTCCGGGGAGCACCATGCCAACCTGCAAATCTTTCATCGAAAAAACGCCATCGGAAAATTCAAATACTTTGATCCCCGATCGCGGGTCGAGACCCGGTTTCGCAAGTTCCGCCAGGATATCATTCAACGTGGGAAGACCCACCTCATCACTCAGGTATCTTTCTGCAACAACTTCTGACCTCAGATTTTCCATTCCGATCAGCTCCTCAACTTTGCACTTCCGGTCAGTTGCAATCTTACTTACAAGCGAATACCGCTCAGGATGAACTGCGGAGTTATCCAACGGATGAGCCCCGCCCGGAATCCGGAGAAACCCCGCACACTGCTCAAATGCTTTTGGTCCCATCCTCGGGACTTTTTTCAGTTCTGTACGCGCAGTAAACGGCCCGTTCTCTTTGCGATAGTCTACAATATTCTGAGCAAGCAATGGTCCCAAACCGGAAACAAAGTTAAGCAAGTGACTACTCGCTGTATTTAAATTAACCCCAACAAGGTTCACACACGATTCAACGACCGTATCGAGCCCTTTCTGCAACAGTTTCTGATCAACATCGTGTTGGTATTGCCCAACACCAATCGATTTGGCTTCGATCTTCACGAGTTCAGCCAAAGGGTCCATAAGGCGACGCCCAATTGATACGGCTCCGCGTACCGTTACATCATACTGCGGAAATTCATCGCGCGCTACTTTCGACGCAGAATAGATCGAAGCTCCATCCTCGCTCACCACAAATACCTGCAGTGGGCGGTCGAAAGTAATCTTCTTGATAAACGCCTCTGTCTCACGGCTGGCTGTGCCATCTCCAATCGCGATTGCGTCTATCTTATACGTACTCACAAGCGCCGAAACCTTGCGGATTGACTGGCTCACCTCCGACTGAGGCTGATGGGGATAAATCGTTTCGTTATGAACCAGGTTTCCCTGGGCATCGAGACAGACTAATTTACAACCAGACTTATAGCCTGGATCGAGTGCCAGTACCCGCTTCTGTCCAAGTGGAGCAGCAAGAAGTAACTGCCTCAGATTTTCAGCAAACACCCGAATCGCCTCTGCATCAGCCTTACTTTTTGATGTGCCAAAGATCTCAGTTTCGATGGCTGGTGCT
>JBBRWF010000724.1:0-1871 GCA_038249405.1 Anaerolineales bacterium | reverse complement strand
TATTTATCTGCTCTCCGCCAATAATCATAGAGAAAAACCTCTCTTTTTGGGCCCTTTCGGTGGCAGGCCAGTCCAATCAGGATCTTCGGCGAAAAGCATCCTGGTTTCCAGGTAAAAATTTATTTGCCCGCGCGAAACCCCTATCAATCTGGCCACTGTCCTTTTGGTAATGGGCTGTCCTAACGCCTTCAACTCAAGGATCGAATCCTGAATTTTTGCAGATAGGGTTTGCACTGTTTGCTGGCGCCACTTCTGCTTATTATTGTCTGCCACTTCAAGCAGAATAGCTTTGGTTTTGGGGTAGTGAAATAATCCCTTGGTATCCATCCCAACTATCCCAGAAATCGCCATTTGGGTTACCCGTTTGCCATCTGTCCGCAAACGCTTTATCGCCCAATTCACTTTTTCAACCAAGTCCTGCTCCTTTTGTTGAGTGCGTAGCATGTCTGCTTGTTTGCGCTCATGGCTGATCTGAATTAAGGCAGCTTTGAGTTTGGGGTAATTTTTCAGACTTGAACGATGTGTACCCATTGCCCGGCTCACCTTTTCCTGGCTCAGACGATCTCCTTCTTCCTGGATGTCGTCAACTACTCGCTGTACCTGGTTGAGCAGTCTGGTTTCCTGTCGGTCAAATCTTTGCTCAGGACTCAAGAATTGGTGATAACCTTCTTCCTCTGGCGTCAAGATCGTATTGAAAAGCTCCTCAAATGTCAGCTCAAGATAATCCACATAAGCCAGGTAGTGATCGAACTTTATTCCTCCACGCTTGGAAATGCGGCGTTCGAGGCTAAGCGCTGTACGAATCTGGATATTCAAGTCCGCGGCAATAGTTTTTGCTGTCAATAGCTTTGTTTTGCGCCAATAGGCCAGGCGCGGACCAAATGATCTTATTTCGGTTTCGTGGGTTGGCGTTAGCAAGAAGACCAAATCCCGATATCGCTTTTGAGCTTGCTGTTTTTGGAGATGATCCATTGGCGCAACCTGGCCAGCACTCAATGCAAGCCCACACCCGGGACACTGGTTAATTTTCAGTGAGACAGTCAGGAAGGGGATATTGGCATCACAATACGAACAACGATCCAGAAGTAGACAGCCGTGCTGAGGACAACCAGCGAGAATGGTAAAGCGCCAGGGTAGAATGTAATATGGGATGTCGGTCTGCAGGCAAAGCGGGCAATAGCGTAACTTTGGCGCCAGGTGGCCTAACAAAAAGCTGGCTACTGTTGTAGCATTAGTTGGTCGCTCGAATTTCCGGATCAAATTATTGAAAGTTGTTGCCAGTAAATCTGCTTCCGAGCAGAGTGCTGCAACCAACAAGGAATGAAACGATTGCGGAGAAAGGTCCTTCATGCCTCGTAGATCGTCGGCGTTGCGATTTGGGAAGATAATTGGCTGGAGCCTGCAGATATTTGGGATACCATTTGCTTCTGCCAGACGGGTCAGGTAACTGGTCAGCGTTTCCATAGGCTGTGGGCGCGGGTGAATCGGCAGTACTTCAAAATAGTCGGGTTGCATGGTTAGTCTCCGCTCTTTTGCTGCAAAATAGCCAGGAAATCTGTAACCTGATGTGTCTGAATACGGCGCCATGTTTCTTCGAGTAGCATCGGCGAAAGGCTGGGTAATCCTTGTTGAATGGCGCGAGCGCTGGCATCCAGGATTAGAATCATAATGTCACGAAGTACACCGCCTGTCCAGCGCTCAATTAACCGTGCGCACCCATCCATTGGCTCGTTTTGCTTTGGTTGAGTTCTTAACTGTTGTTCTGCCATACATGAGTCTGCAGGAAAAGGAAGCAGCAGCTCCAAAAAAGCCAGCAGTTGGCTCAAGCGTTGGCCAGTATATTGCCGCAATTCAAAGTAATCGTTCCAACG
>JBBRWF010000723.1:0-1888 GCA_038249405.1 Anaerolineales bacterium | reverse complement strand
CTCTGGGCGAATAGATTTTGTCTGGAAACTCTATCTTATCCGTTCAGTGGCTGCCTGTCTCTCAGCAATTTGTAAAGGTGCTATTTCTTAGCTTTGAACCGTGCCCTAAATTCCTTCCGATTGGATTTAATAAAAGCAGATTCGTAAATCTGATGAATACCGTTGGTGTTGATGGGGTATTGATAACTTCACCTGAGAATGTTTCTTATGTTACAGGCTATCCATGTCTACCGAGCAGCGGGAATCCAATTTTGTTTGCCATCCGTAATCATTATCCTTTCTATGCTTGACTCCCCTGCAAAAAGTATGGGATAAAACTCATCCAAATTGCACTCTCCTCAACTGGCGAGGAATTTAATATAATACGGGCACATCAGGAAGGCCCGAGGAATCCATGTTCAAAAAGAACCACCCCACTGTGACTATAATGATGAGACAGCTGCCGTCGAAGCCACTGCACGCAGTGTAAAATTGCCCTTCCCGGAAGCACAATTGCCAGTACGGGGCCAATTCAGAGTAACCTGCATGCTGGTCGGTTCCGCGGCTATAGCCAACGTAAGGCGTACGCTACGCGAACGCTACCAGCAAGCCCGGTTGCAAGAAGAAATGCGACAAAATAAAGTCCAAGACTTGCAAGACAGCGCCCCAGATACGATTGCGCATTCTTTTTTGGTCTCTGCTCATGGGTATTCTCCTGGGGAAAACTGTGGATATTATTTATTTCCTTTCCACAAAACCTGCTCAGTATGTCTGCCTTTGTCGCGGGCAACATAACCAACTGGTGTCTGCAAGCCCTGAAGATTGGCGCGTTGACGGAAAAGATGAAATAATTTCATTGTAAGGAAAACGCAAGGTAGGCAAAATAAAATATGGGAATCGAAAACATAAATATTGAGTGAATTTGCATTGTTTAAGCTTTCCATGACTAATACATTTTTCTGCAGAATTCGGATGAAAGAAATGATGGAAATTAGACAGGCTATTTACGCCAGTTAATCCACTCACACCCCGCCCAGAAAATCATAGCTGATTTTCTTCTGGACTGCTGCAATCTGGGCAAAGGCCTGTTTGAGCAGCTCCTGTTGAATGTAGCCTAATTTCCCAGGGTGGATAATGTTCTGAGGCGGCCGCCCGGACTGGATAGACACAATTTGATTCTGCAAACGCAATTGCATTAGAAAATCATAGGCGGCAGTGATTTCATCGCGGCTGGAGGCAAGGATGACGTTCCTTTCGGTCAAGGCTTCGATGCGTTCCAGCGTGTGCGTCTGGTTGATTTGGTGGCGCAGAGCGTACAGACGCGCGAAACTGACCATCGGCATCATCGCGTCTTTGAGATTGATATCGCCAGCGTGTTCTGTTGCACCGCCGCTCAAATAAATATTGCCGAGCAAACGGAAGGGCGGTTTGAACATGAGCGCGTTTTGCGCAAAATGATGATAAAAAGCAGGTTCATCCAACAGGGCGGTGTGAATGTAGCGGCGCAGTTCATGAGTCAGATCGGCGTCCCCATAAACAGTGCGGAAATCGAAGAAGATGCTGAGATCAATAATCTCCTGCGGCTCCGATTTATGTATCCACTCGTCAAAACCGGAAAGCCAGTCGGGCAGGGAGCGGCACCAGCGTGGGTTGCTGGCCATCACCCCTCCTCGACACAGCAGGTATCCGGCGCGGTTCAACCCATCACAAACCAACACTCCCAGGCGCAGGAAGTAATCAGTCACTTTCTGTGGATCGACGCTGGCGGCAGGCGCAAAAATAATGCCATTATCCTGGTCGGTCAGCAGGGTTTGTTCCTGGCGTCCCTGGCTGCCCATGCCAATAAAGGCGAAGGCGGCGGGCGGCGGACCAAGCTCATCCAGCGCCAGTTGAATCAGCCGTTCGGTGG
>JBBRWF010000722.1:0-1899 GCA_038249405.1 Anaerolineales bacterium | reverse complement strand
GGTGATGAGGCGAAAGCCCTTCATCATGAATATGTCAGCCCGAAATGGAAAAAGGTCAATGGCTCCGTGATCCATTGTGTCGCAGGGGATGGCCTTGGTATCATAACCGCCATGGTAATTGCCAGGTTTTTGCATTTCCCCTTCTGGACAGAGTTTTGGTACGAATACATCGTTGGGTTCGCCTTTGGCTGGTTTATCTTTCAAACCTGGGCGATGCATAATATGGGAAATTCACTGGTTGTTTCTCTCTGGAAGGCAGGCCGCGCCGAATTTTTTTCTATGATCACTGTCATGGTTGGCATGGGTCTTGTGATGTACTTTGTTACTCCAGCAATCGTCGGCCAAAGCCCTGCCCCCACAACGGCTGCTTTTTGGGGTATTGCCTCGCTGGGCCTCCTGGTGGGCTTCATTTTTACCTACCCGATTAACTGGTTTCTGGTTTCAATTGGCTGGAAGCATGGAATGGCTTGAGTTCAAGCCTCTGGTTTTTCCGAAAAATCTTAAAATCAAAACGGAAAGTTGTGAGCAAAACAGAATAATCATTTACTGATCTGGTTGCGCTTTATGTTGAGCAAATCAATCTGTTTGACGAGGTAATGGAAATGAAAAAGAATCTGATACGCCTGGCTGGTGCATATTTTCTTGTGGACGGTCTGTCGACCCTTTTCTATGGAAGGCGATATATACAGCTCTACCAATTTGGACGATCCACCAGCCTATATCACAAGATGATCGCTTGGCTGCTCAACCTGCCGATCTGGCAGTTGCGTGGGGCCGGCGCAGTAGAAGCTTTCCTTGGTCTGGTAGTTATAGGCAAGGCGCCTATGGACGTAATTAGCTTTTACCGCTTCGTGGCTGCAGGATATGCAGCTATCGACCCGGGCTGGCGGAATTGGTTCTATCGAGATGGCCATAATGCGTTCGACCGGGCACTTTCTCATCGCCTTTCACAAGGCGGTGACGTTCTGGATCTGGGTTGCGGGATAGGAGCAAACCTGGCGCGGTTAACGTCTCTGAAACTGCCTTTCAACTCCTATACTGGCCTGGACCTGACCGATGCGATGCTTGAACAGGCCATAAAAAGATATGGGAATCTTCCGAACGTAATATTTAAACAGGCAGACTTGATGCGTGATCAAATCCCGGACGGACCTTACGATTTGATCATTTCTACCTGGGTGTTCGAACATCTTCCAGATCCTGTCCTGGTAGCAGAAAAAGCATGGGAGCGGCTAAGACCCGGTGGACAAATGGCGCTGCTATTCGAAACCCGAACTCACTTCCCCTTAAGTAAGGTTATTAATCTACTCTATGCTTCTATAGGCGCTCATCTGCTCAGCGAAGATGAATACCATCGTTTCCCTGGTAGGATCGTTACAGAAAACCATTTTTGGGGCCTGCTGGGTGAGCTAACTCTGTTGGTGCTTGTAAAACCTTCCCTTGAAGTGGTGTGATCTTCTTCAAGGGCGTACGGTGTAAGATCCAGGTTTTTATTTCCTTGGGCGTCGCCTGAAAGACCAGGTAAGGCTATTTCTGAATAGTCTTCAAAAAAGCGAACAAATCACCAAGGTACTGGTCACTCATTTGCCAGCGAGGCATTTTTGCCTCCATCGCAGCCCCATTCGGATGCATACCATCAATAACTGCTTTGTGAAAATCTTGCAGAGTGTAACCCTCTGGCTGCGGCGTTCCCCCGGATTCTTACACCATCATGCTCGTCAGTGCTGAATAGTAGATCGCCGGCGCATCCATCGTTTGCATGCGCATGACGTGCTGCCCACCGTGCGCATCCAGGCCATGGCAGGCAGCGCAAGTCAGATAAAACTACCCATCATCATGCCGCCAAAATTTGGCACGCCGGTATTTGGAATGGAATTTCCATTTTTGTCTGTCCAGGTG
>JBBRWF010000721.1:0-1900 GCA_038249405.1 Anaerolineales bacterium | reverse complement strand
CAAAATATGAGTTTCCCCATCCACGGTTACCTGGCGCTCTTCCATGGCTTCTAGCAGCGCCGCTTGTGTCTTTGGTGTGGCACGGTTGATCTCATCCGCAAGTATGATCTGCCCGATCACAGGGCCGGGACGGAACTCAAATCTATTCTTTTGCTGATTATAGATGGAGACCCCCGTCACATCGCTTGGAAGCATGTCAGGCGTAAACTGGATGCGATTAAATTCGCAATCCAACGAACGCGCCAGGCTGCGCGCCAGCATCGTTTTACCCACACCGGGTACGTCTTCGATCAGCACATGTCCCTGGCATAACAATCCGATCACGATCAATTCAATAGACTGCCTTTTCCCCACGATCACCTTTTCAAGATTATCGATCACACGTTCGCCAAATGCCTTAATGTCTGCCATGAAAAATATCCTTTCCAAAAGAGATGGCTGATTCTATCATGCGGCTTGGAATGTAGGCAATTTTAGAACGCCTTTACGCACTAAAAAACGGAACACCTGACTTTGCGCAGCGTGAATAAGTGAAAGCAAAAGACAGTACTTGCGAGGGTTGCAAAATCAGCGTGACTATTTTCAGGTTTGTTTCCATTTTACGTTGGCACGTTTACAAGAGCCCGCCGTTGCATTTTTATATGAATCTAAATTTTTGTACCTTCCAAATTAATTACGCCGGGCAAATCGTGTATAATTTTGTCCACGCCTCAGTAGCTCAATGGATAGAGCGCCTGACTTCGGATCAGTAGGTTCCGGGTTCGACTCCTGGCTGGGGCACTTTTCTTATTCAATATGGATCGAGAACGGCTCGAACTTACCCGACTCCTGCTTGCCCGCCTTGAGCGCATCTCCGCTGATTCATATTGGGCGCACCGCGCCAGCGGGGTACGCGGCGCACTGCTCAGGATGATGGAAAAAATTGAGAACGGCGGGACAATTCAATGGTCAGAAATGAAACGAATGACAGGGCTGGGATTTGATATTTTGGAAAAAGCCGCAAGAGAACGGTGTAAAAAGGTTATGTAGCTCCCATTCAAATATTCATCAGAATGCGGTGCGGCAAGCAGATAATAACTGGAGTCATTCCCTTCTCAAAGATGGGAATGACTCCAACGATTTTCCTGTCAACACGGAAAAATCTTTTTATGAGCGCATAGGTATTGATCTAAATTGAGGTTCAATTGCCGCAATCTCTTTCTGCCGAGAAATTGCACGTGCATGTTCGCCCATGGGAACTACTGTGAAATAGTCAGAGTAAATACCCAATATATCGCTAACCAACTTCACTTTTTCCTCTCCACGGAGATTCATAGCAGGGAAGAAAGATAGCTCCTTTACGTCATCCCCACCCAGAAAATCCAATGGATGCAGTAAGAGCGACGGATGGGTGCGAGTAAGCCGGCACAGGATCATTGCCAGACGGAAGTAAATGTGCGCTACAACGGGCGAGAAACGATATAGATATAGAATATAACTAACATGAAACGGTATCCTAAAAATCGGCATGGTCGTTACCGGAATTTCAATCAGCCCATCATTGACTCCATCAATACTCCAGCGGTATGGGCGCAGAGGCCTCAATCCATCCCGCAACTGGCCAAATAAGAGCTTACGGTTCGCCTTCTCTTCAGGGCTTAGTTTTGTGGTCATAAAATAATAAGCGCGAGCTAATGGACCAAGAAATGTCGGCAAGGTAGAAGCATCATATTGATAGCCACGCCGTGTTAAAACGCGCAAAACAGACAGGGATAAGCTGTATCCAGGGCCGCGAAACCCGATGGTCTTTTGACCAGTCACCCGCTCAAGCTGTTCCTCAGTCCTGGAAAGCTCAGACTCAATCTGCTGTTCAGAATAAAGATGCAACCAGGGTTCATGATTAAAAGAATGATTACCGATT
>JBBRWF010000720.1:0-1906 GCA_038249405.1 Anaerolineales bacterium | reverse complement strand
CTTATGCAAGAATTGGTAATTGAGACGGTAGAAAGGATCGAGGAATAATCACACCCTCCAGCTTAAGCAGTTACCATTTTTTAATGTTAGGTAATGGTCCATTTATTTGATGAAACCAAAGTAGGGTCAAATCAATTGGGTGTGTTTCAAATGAGTTGAGGGTAACTCAGGCTGCGAGGGGCAAGTCAAGATAATAGACTGGACGATGCAGCCGGACGGAACGCGGTAGAGGTGAAGGAGGAACGGGCAAAACAGCGGAATCGAGGGCTTGGTTCTCCAAAGCGGGCTGGTCAGGAAAAGGGGTGCCATATAAACGGGAATGCCGTTTTCTACGCCGGAAATCATGATAAGCATCCCAGTCATCATTCTCTGCCACAGCTCGCAGGTGGAGCAGATTTTCGGCGCCGGATTGACTCCAACGCATTCCGGATCGTTCGCAACGATCTTTCACAAAATGACGACAAGCACCTTCGATGACACCCGAAGCGATCGGCCAGCCATTCTTCAGGTAAGTGCGGTAATCCATGTAGGGTAAATTGCGTTCAAAGTAGTTGGCCGTCTTAGCGAGTTGAGTACGCTGGGCAGGTTGGGTTTCATCGGCTACCGCCAGGCGTTGGAATTCCATAATGACTTGCTGAGCTTGACCCGAAAGGATCTGCAAGGTGTGCTCCTTCATCCAGCCGAACCGTTGCGGGTTCTTCTCACCAAACAGACTATTGGCGACATCCCAAAGGTATTCATCGGCGTGAACGAAATCCAAAACCAGGGTGAAATCAGCAAACTGGCGGGCAATCCGTAACTGCAACGCTTCGCAACCATCACATAAAGCCACCTGATCGCGGATATGTGTACCTTTCCGGCGATCTACCTGCTTGGATAGGCGCTCCAAAGCTGTATCTTTCCCTTCCAAAGTAGCCCAGAGGTGTTTGTTTTGGGGGCGGATATGTTGGAGTGGCTTGTTTTCTGCCAAAGAAAGCGTTTCCTGTCTGAATAAACTGGCTACTACCTCTTCCGGGGTGCGCGGTTTCGGTGCAATCGTGTACACCGTGGTTACGATCGCTTCTTTCTTATGTCCGCGTTTCTCGCCTTTACCCAGCCGGACGGTATCTTCGACTGGCTGATCCAATATCATCGGAATTCCTTTGCCATCCGCTTGCAGCACCAGAATTTCGGCTTCCGTGCTGGCGGGAGGGGCTGTCTTCTGGGCATAGTAGGCTTCCACATCCACTGCATCGGCAGCGATGTTGGCTTCCACCACCCGGGTCGAGAGCTGGAGCCCCAGTACACGCCCCAGCATTTCGCTTGTTTTGTGATACACGCTGTCAACTCCCTGGTATTCTGATATTTCCCGCACCAGATCTGAGTAGCAGTCCTCGCCCAGGCTCAACTCGGCGTCCAGAGAAATTCCTCCACCAACCCCTTTGCGATAGAAATAGGGACGAAACATCTCTACCTTGCCAAATATTGAGAAATACTCCCGCTTGGTGTCGCGATGATAGGGCAACTTTTGACCATCTTCCCTTTCTTTCGTCTCCCGATCACAGGCCTCGGAACGTATCACAAAGAACACCGTCAATAATTTCGCTCCCAAGGCGAGTAACATCTTGAATAACCCACGCTCGATATGGTCCGCAGTCGCTGTTCGTGCTTCTTCGCCTTTAACGAAATCTAACATCTTCTCAAATTCCGTACGCGCTTCCTGTATAATTGCTTGTGAGTTGAAGGTCATGGTTTTCCTCTATGTAAAATGGTTGTCCAAACTCACTTTACCAGAGTGTTGCCTGTCCTTCAACTCATTTGAAACACACCCGAATGAATTGGGCAAGCGATTATGTTGTCAACAATCCGTTCAATGAAGTGGTTGATGCAAGTAAAGGCCGAATCCAGGCTGGCACTCGTACGTATT
>JBBRWF010000719.1:0-1909 GCA_038249405.1 Anaerolineales bacterium | reverse complement strand
GGTAACGACTTTGACAAAGTTGCTTTTATCTTTGCCCAGCACCGAGGTAAAAGGCAGGTCGATGGAGGAAGAATGTTCGTCACCCTTGTAGTCGATCGAAACCAGCGGCTCATCAATGGCAGCCAGAATACCCTTGTTGCGAGGCAGTTTGGCGGCATCGCGGAAGGCCTGGCGCAGTTCTTCAGTGGTGGTTTCGCCTTCGAGTTCAGCGGTGAAATCCACTACAGAGACCGTGGGGGTTGGGACGCGCAGAGCATAGCCATCGAACTTGCCCTTAAGATCGGGGATGACGAGGGAAATGGCCTTGGCGGCGCCGGTGGTGGTGGGGATGATGCTGACGGCAGCAGCGCGGGCGCGGCGCAGGTCAGAATGCGGCATATCCAGGATTTTCTGGTCATTGGTATAGGAATGAACAGTGGTCATGAAGGCGCGTTTGATGGTCCATTTGTCATGGACAACCTTGGCGGCGGGCGCAAGGCAGTTTGTGGTGCAGGAAGCATTAGAAACAACATGGTGTTTGGCGGGGTCATACTTTTCTTCGTTGACACCGAGCACGACGGTCAGGTCTTCACCTTCGGCAGGGGACGAAATGATGACTTTGCGGGCGCCGCCCTTGGTGATGTGGTTCTCAGCACCTTTGACGACTTTGCCCTTCTTGTTGACGCCGTCTGACTTGACGGTGAAGATGCCGGTGGACTCGATCACGATATCGATGCCGAGGCTGCCCCAGGCAATGTTGGCCGGGTCAGTTTCTTTGAAGACTTTGACGGTTTTGCCATCGACGATCAAGGCATCTCCGGCTACTTCGACGGTGCCGTCAAAACGGCCGTAGTTCGAGTCGTACTTGAGCAAATGTGCCATGGTAGCCACATCACCGATATCGTTGAAAGCTACAACTTCGAGTTCTTCAGGGTAACGATCGCGGATCGCCTTGAGAACCTGACGTCCGATGCGGCCAAAGCCATTAATACCAACTTTGATTGTCATAATAAACCTCCTCAGGTTTTGATTGTGAATTTTTACACAATTAGATATTTTACCACAGCCAGTGTGCCTGGCAAGGAATTCCGACCATTGATTTGGATCGGTTTTGAATAGGCTTGATTCAGCCTCAGGCACTCAGCGGACCGGTTCTTTCTGCCAATAAATCCATTAATGTTTGCGCTAATTTACCAGAGTCGTGGCGCCACGGATGTTGGATGTCCAATAAATCAGCCGCATGAACCGGATAAACTGATCTATTCTCACCAATATTAACCCATTCTACCCCATTTGGTAATACGCCATCCTGGCGATTATTGCACAAAACCAGATCAAATATGCGATCATGGATATGGTCATCAATGACTGAGATGTGCTCGTCCAGTCCATACGAACTGGTTTCTCCGGGCTGGGTGGCTACATTAACTACATATACTTTTAACGCCCGGCTGGCGTGCAGCGCTGCCAGTAGATCAGGAACCAGCAAATTGGGTAAGATGCTGGTATAGAGACTTCCCGGGCCGATAACGAGCAGATCGGCTGAAAGAATGGCCTGGATGGCGGGCGGGAAGGCAGATGGATTGTTTGGTTCGAGGTAGACGCGCCTGACTCTGCCTGTCGCCTCAGGAATATTGCTCTCGCCTATTACGCGAACCCGGTTCACAATGTTGGGAACCTGCACATCCGCGACAAGTCTAACATCGAGCAGGGTGGCTGGAAGGACGCGACCATGCACAGAAAGCACGCGTCCAGATTCGGCAACGGCTTCTTCGAAACTACCGGTGACATCTGCCAGCGCAGAAATAAACAGGTTGCCAAAAGAGTGCCCGCCCAGACCAGAGTCATCTGAAAAACGATATTGGAATAACTGCGCCAGCAAAGCTTCGTCGTTGGAAAGTGCGGCGAGGCAATTGCGGATATCACCAGG
>JBBRWF010000718.1:0-1918 GCA_038249405.1 Anaerolineales bacterium | reverse complement strand
GAGCAGGGATAGGCGATAAACTTGAGAGAGTTTACCTAAATCAAGGAGAGCAAAATGACTCGTACCCTATCCCGTGAACGGCGGCGTGCTGCATTTTTGGAAAAAGCTGGGCGGATGTATGATAACCTCGAAAGCTGGTATGACAAACACGAGGCAGCCAGTTTTGGGGAGATCGAGATCGAAGCCCGAAAACAACGCCGCGAATTGATGGGAGAAGGGATTGGGGTTTTGATCAATGGACGAGATACAGGCAGCCAAGTGGAAATGCCGAATTGCACAAAATGTGAGCAAAAGATGGTTTTTGTCGGCTACCGACGTTGGGAAGTTCATGGTTTGGAAGGCGATACCGTTTTGGAGCGAGCCTACTATGTCTGTCCAGCGTGTCAGGGCGAGACGATTTTTCCCCCTGGACCATAAACTGCGCTTACGCGAGGATCACTGGAGTGAAGGTGCCGCGCGGGTGGCCGTCAGACAAGGGTTGCAAGCCAAGTCATTTGATCTGGCGGCAGACGCGTATCAAGATGCGGTTGGAGCCGGGATGTCGAGTGATAGTCTGCGGAGAATGACGGAAGGCTGGGGGGCGATCGTGGAAAGTAGAAGAGAAGCTGAAGCCCGGCAGGTCTATGCAGAGAAAGGTCCGCTGGCCGCCGAAAAAGTGGTGGAAGTTAACACCCCGATTCAGGCACAAGCGAATGTGTCGAGCGATGGTGGCATGATGCTTTTACGGAAAGAAGGCTGGAAGGAAGTAAAAATGTGTGTCTTTTCGCAGGTCAAAGTCTCAGAAGTCCCGCCTACCTTGCAAGAGCCGCGCCCGGCCCCAAAAATTACCTTGCAGAAGCATAGCTACCAGGCCGGTTTGTGGGATGCCGATGAAATGGGCCAGCATCAATATTTGGAAGGGACACGTCGGCAAGTGGCGCTTTGCCCGCGTTTTGGCTCGGTTAATGACGGCGCGCTCTGGATTGACAGGATCACGACCACCAACTTCTCGCAGGCGATCCAAGTCATCGACTGGGGGCATGCCAGTGAACGCCTATGGAAAGTCTCCAAAGCTACGTTTGGCGAAGGGACACATGAGTCAAAGACTTGGGCGAAACACCAGGAAGAACAATTATGGCATGGGCGCGTTAGTAAAGTCGTGGCGGCCTTATACGCTCTGAATTGGACTCAAATTACCTGTCTCGACGATGTTCGCCAATCACCCGCCTATTTTGAAACTCGCCAAGCGAAAATGAATTATGATCACTTTCGACAAGCTGGCTATCCAATCGGCAGCGGAACGGTGGAGAGTGGCGTTAACACAGTTGTCCATCACCGTTTGAAACGCCAGGGCCAGGGTTGGGAACGACAAAATGCCCAATCGATGTTAGCGGCACTGAGCGAATTGCACAGCGGGCGTTTTCATACTGCCTGGCTTTCACCTTTGCCATCGCCCAATTGAACTCACCAACAGTTTTGCGCTATACCCGATCAGGCGCGCATTTTTGCTTGGTTCGCGGCGGATGATACGATATATTAGATGAAGAATAACTTTGATAGCAGGTCGAGATGGATAAAAACAAGCGAGAATCAATAGGGGGATGAAATGAATGAGAGTGCGGAAATATCGAATTAGTCACATATGTTGATTTTGCCTGTACCCCTCGGTGAAAAAGTGAGCTACTAAGGTCTCAAACAACCGCTTATTAATGTTATCATAAAAGCCTTGACATAGAACAAATATTCTATTATGATGGATTTCCGCTGTCTTTTACCTTATTCAAAAATTCAGCGAAAAGCAGATAAAGGCATTTATTAATATGAATGAGATATTGAGGAAATGATCTGATGGCAACCAACAAGGAAGATATTTTGCTCAATATTGCCCATTATTCCACATCCACCAGGAATTTAGGTCCGGGTGAAAGGGCTGTGGTAT
>JBBRWF010000717.1:0-1922 GCA_038249405.1 Anaerolineales bacterium | reverse complement strand
TTTTTTTTTTCTTTTTGTGGGTTTTGGCTTTTGTGTGGGGGGGGGGGGGTGTTTTGGCCCCCCCCCCCCCCCACCCCCCCCCCCCCACCGCTACTACCCACCACGGCAATTCCCAAAGACCCAATTTAATTACATCACCCCATTGTATACTATTCATTCTTGAAGACTCTTATATTCTAGCTTTTTGAGATCCTGGACCTAGATTCTATCGCATTCAAAACTACAGAAGGAGAAAAGGTGAATAAATGTTGTCCACTTGACTCGGAGAGGTAAAGAAATAGTTTGTGGGGTCAGCAAATCGCTGAGGTTATCGAAAAGACTTTGTTCAAAAAGGTCTACAGCCCGTGTAGATTAGTTATTCGTGTTAGTAGGTCGGTTTCCGGTAGAAGGCGACCTACTCATTACTGGTAATGCGAAAAGGGGATTGCTTATCAAGCCCCGAGTGGATTTCAATGGCATTCCTCAAACAGATCAAATGAGAAAGGGAGCGAAAGTAATCCACCAGGTTCTTGTCCGGATGCTGTTTGGGCTTGCTGCGTTTCTTGGGTTGGACTACTTTCAGTTCGAGTAGGCGTTTTCAGTCAGGCCAGCCGCTGGAATGCCAAGCTTTTTATTATTTTGGGTGGGATATGGATTGATATATCGTTTTAGACACTCGAATTAACGGCTGACCAGAAATTGCTTTTTGGTTGTTAATGGGTTAATGCGCGCAATTTTGCAATTCCGGTTTCTGTAACCGTCACATTCGGTACGATAGATGGAAATAGAATCGACAAATTTGCTGACACATTTACCCTGACCATATTGTCAGAACCGCTTACCTGAATTCCAGTCACGTATGCATGGACTCCCTTCGCAGCCAGGCCGGCTGTATTCTGGGCAACATATGATTGCGCATTCGCCCAGGTCTTGGAAGTGGCCACCAAGGATCCGCTGTCTCGAAACGTACGCTGGTTGATCTCGGCTGACGCCGCCACTGCCGCAGCATCGGCAGCTTTAGCCACCTCCGAGATAGCGTAGAAATAACGACCCAACTCAATTGCCAAGGCAAATGTTGGGATCAGCACGAACCCAATGAACACTGCCCAGAAAGTCATCGAATACCCCCGCTGATCTCTTCTCATCTTTACCAACCCTCTTGCCGGAATGTTGAATCGGCACTCACTTTAAATGTATCCCCTGGTAATCCTGGAAATAAGCCAGTCAGAGGAGCCAGGAAATTAGTCACCGTGCCACTTACCTGGATCTTGAGGATGCTGCCTGCACTTCCGCCTGGGGCCAGAACGGACACGGATGGATTCTCAACAATTCCAGCACTTGAAATCGACGAACGGGCAGCGCTAACCGCATAACAGGCCGGACATTGCTGCGCCACACTGCCCATACGCGCACCCTGGCGGGCAGCCGCCTGGACCGCCTGTTGCGCGTAAATTACCATTCCCAGGTTGACAATCGCCAACATCACCAGAATCGCAATCGGAGTGGTGATCGCTGCTTCCAATAATTCCATCCCAAAATTGTCTTCCAAAAAGCGCATGGTTCTCTCCTGAAAATATAGGCGGTCTGCCGGCATATAGGTCACCGGCAGACCTTGAAAATTGGGCTAGATCCGCCCAGCGATGTCTTGTACCGTCGCTGCGATGTTATTACCCAGCAGCCGGTACGCGCCGTAGCTGACCAGGACGACGACGGCGATGATCAAAGCGACTTCGGTCGACTCGATCCCTTTGTTATCTTTTATGAACCGCATGATTGATTACCTCCTCTCATAAGATTTTGAACACCAGCATATTGAGCACGTACAAAGTCGATCCGGCAAAGATCGCCACAATGTACGGAATCTCCTTCCTTCGCAGAACCAGGCCTGTCAAACCCTGGATGCCACCAGCCAGCCCGATGAACACAATTACTACCGGTTGGCT
>JBBRWF010000716.1:0-1938 GCA_038249405.1 Anaerolineales bacterium | reverse complement strand
AGGATCAGTTGCCAGTTTTTGATGGGGTTCAAGGTGCGTGGGGTTGATTCGCGCGGCGTGATGTTGAGCAGGTCTTCCTGCTCGGCGGCCCAATCCACTGAATTGATAAAGATGTTGCCATTGCCATAGGCATCGAAGGCGGCATCCGTGGCATAGACCGAATTACCAAACACAACCACACGTCCCTTTGTTTGAGAGTTTTCACCTGCGGCTGCCAGGGTTAGCGGGCCGGGAATATCTTTTTCCGGATCAAAGGTCGGCGTTTCCTCGGCAACGAGTTCACTCTCACCCCATGATTGGTCTGTTGTCAGGATGATCTGTGTCTGCGTTACATTTTCCTTCTCAGCCGCAATGCTGATACTGCGTGCCTGAGGCAGGATCACAATATAATTCTGGCTCAAATTTTGAGTGATTGGGTGTGTATCACTATATTGTGAGGAAATCGCCTGGAACGGGTTTTGCGAGTTGACCAGATCGATCACGATGTCATTATCCAAAGTGATGCCCCAGTCAGATGTCAAATACTTTGCAAGGGGATCTGGAGAATCGCCAAACTCAGTGAAGAACACAGGATCCTCCATCACAACCAGTGAACCGCCTTTATTTACATACTCTTTGAGCAGGGTTACTTCTGCCTGAGTAAGGGGTTTCGTGGGGCCTGCGATAATGATCGCAAGAGCATCATCGGGAATGATATTCGTGGAGATTAAATTAAGCGTGTTGACCGTATAGTTTTTTGATTCCAACGTGCTCCTGGCAACGGAGAAACTTAAGTCACCGCCTGCTTCAAGGGGCGGCTCACCATGTCCCTGGAGGAAATAAACTACGCGCGGCTCCGAGCTGATCAGGCGGATAAGTGTGCGGGTAAGCTCCGCTTCATCTGCAAAGGATGCGATTTCTTTGGTTTCACCCATTTGGAGCATGATCTTGCCATCGCCTGTAATGCCCGCTTCGCGTGCAGCCACAGGGTCCAGGTCGGGGTCAACGAAGTTATAGTCAAAGTTTCCCTTGCCGCTGATCTTGAATTTCGACAGGAGTTCCTCCGCACTGGAAGGATCAAGGCTGGCAGAATAGAAAGCAGTCGCAGTCACTTTATCCGGCAGAGTCGCCAGGGTTTGCAAAGTTTCTGGCGCCAGGGCCTTTGCCTTGTCTTCCCATAATGGTTTACCGGGGTTCTTATAAACCAGATAATTCACCATGAAAATGACCCCGATAAATGCCAGGATTAAGATCAACGAATTTGAGCCGTAGCGCGCCTGTCGTCCGGAAAGGAAGCGGCGGATGGTATCCGGCGACATCATTGCATATGCAGCCAGTCCGATCACGAGCAGGGCAATGCTAATTTGAAAGGCAAGGTTGAGTGCGGTCATGTTTTCGAGAGTAAGCGTACTCAACGAAATCAGACTCTTGGCTGCGCCGGTCAATACTGTGGAAACACAGGCGATCAGCGCAACTACGAGACCGGCAAAGGCATACTTTGCCGAAGGGTTTTTCTTTTTACCAGCCATTAGCGCCATCTCCGAATTTCAATTGCGGTGGAGCCGGTAAACAGGCCCAACGCGGTCAGACTTAGAAAATAAACAATATCCCCGAGGTTGATCGTCCCACGATTCATGGAGTTGAAGAAGTGGGTCCCAAAACTAAGATAGTCGAAGACATCTCCGCCTTTGTCCAAAATATTGGCGGGAATGCCCACAAAAAACGCCAGGAAGATAAACAAACCGAAGGTGATAAAGAATGCCGCGAACTGATTGGTAAACATTGCGGAAATACCAACGCCTAATGCGATCAATGTGCTTGAGAATAAGATCAAACCGATATAGGCGGCAAAGACCGCACGCCAATCCAGCCCTGGGGTAATGAAGTTATCCATAATTACGGGGTAGATCAGTGTGGCGGTTGCCAATGTAAACACATACAGGAACGCGCCCAGCCATT
>JBBRWF010000715.1:0-1949 GCA_038249405.1 Anaerolineales bacterium | reverse complement strand
GATCGCTCCCCAGGTGCCTGCCAGCTTGTACCCCACAAAGGCCGAAACCTGCGGCGCAATTGGCCCCGGCAGCGCGTTGCCAACCGCCACAGCATCCGCAAATTCAGCCGAGGTAACCCAGGGTACAGCTTCACTTGCCGCGGGAGTCATCCACATGGCGTGCGTGGTCTCGCGCTGCATCAGTGCCAGCGAAGCAGGCCCGCCTCCCCACGAAAACATGGCCACCCGCGTGAACAGCAAAAAAATTTCCCAGAGCAGTTTCCAGTTCATGCCTTTTCCTTATTCCAGCCTTAAGAATGACCCAGCACCGGGTGGGGTTGGTAAGGCTCTTCCAACCACTTGATCTCATCTGCCGAAAGCGTGATTTCCAGCGCCGCGATCGCCTGATCTAGGTGTTCCATTTTACTGGCGCCAATAATGGGCGCCGAGATATACGCCTTGTTTAACATCCATGCCAGCGCAATTTGTGAACCGCTGGCGTGGTGTTCTCTGCCAATCTCTTGCGCCGCAGCCGCCACGCTGAAATCTCCTTCGCGGAAATACAACTGGTTGGCAAATGAATCGCTGTTAGCGCGCGTGGTTTCCCCGCCGCCGCCTTTGCTGCGGTTTCCCGCAAAAAAACCGCGCGCCATCGGGCTCCACGGGATCAATCCCACGCCCTGATCAATGCACTGCGGGATCATCTCGCGCTCTTCTTCACGATAAACCAGGTTGTAGTGGTTTTGCATCGAGATAAAGCGCGTCCAACCGTGCATGTCAGCAGTATGCTGCGCCTTGGCAAATTGCCAGGCAAACATTGAAGATGCGCCAATGTAACGCGCTTTACCGGCGCGCACCACATCATTCAGGGCTTCCATCGTCTCTTCAATCGGTGTGCTGTAATCCCAGCGGTGGATCTGGTACAGGTCCAGGTAATCGGTTTGCAGGCGCCGCAGTGATTTATCGATCGAATCCAGGATGTGCTTGCGCGAAAGCCCCCGGTCGTTCATATCTTCGCTCATTGGGCTGCAAACTTTACTTGCAATGACAACATTCTCGCGGATGACGCCCAGTTTTTTGAAAATATTCCCCATGACTTCTTCACTCACGCCTAGCGAGTAGACATCTGCGGTATCAAAAAAGTTGATCCCTGCCTCCAGCGCGCGCTGTACAAATGGCGTGGCTTGTTCTTCATCCAATATCCATTCTCGCCAGCTCTTTGCGCCGTAGGTCATCATCCCCAGGCACAAACGCGAAATCTTTAACCCGGATTTGCCAAGATTCACAGTTTGCATATCGGCCTCCTGATTTATTTTACTATAACGAGGTTGGCCAGGCTGGCCGCCACACGTTTGATTCCTACGCTGGTAAAGACCACATCCACAATTTCATCATCATTCTGGGTGCGGCTGTCAAGCACAATTCCTTCACCCCAGGTTGAATGTGTGATCCGCATTCCGGCCCGGTATCTTTGCTGCACAACCTGGGCGGGTCGTGCCGGGCTTGGGAGTACCCAGCTCGATTTATTTGACCCGTAACTGTTGCTGCTGCGCTTCCCGGCCCGCGCCTGTCCACTGACCAGTGCGGCTGGAATATCCTCCAGAAACCGCGATTCAATCGTATCTTCCGCGTAGCCGCGCCCGCCGCGCCGCTGAGCGCGCAGAATGTAAAGCCGTTCCTTAGCGCGCGTGATGCCCACATAAAACAGGCGCCGCTCCTCTTCCATCTCTTCCGGTTCGTCAAATGAACGGCTGTGCGGCAAAATCCCATCATCCAGCCCCACAATAAACACCACGCCAAACTCCAACCCCTTGGCTGCGTGCAGGGTCAGCAGAGTCGGCACATTCCCTTCGCTGAGTGTGTCCTGGTCAGAAATAAGCGCCACATTCTCCAGAAATTCTGACAGGCTGCGTTCATCGTATTCATCCGCCAGTCGTTGGAACTCGACCACGTTCTCCCAGTGTTCCTTG
>JBBRWF010000714.1:0-1979 GCA_038249405.1 Anaerolineales bacterium | reverse complement strand
TAACTCGACTTTTGCACCTTAAAAAAAGAATAATCAAGCAGACCGAAATCGTTGAAAACAAGGCCAAGAAATCGGTGATTGGCAAAGGAAACCCTACCCAACCTGGTATCCATTCAGGTTGGGCAGCAACCGCCTATCAGCGAATGGGCTCAGGACTGATAAATCACGCGAAGCAAGGGTTGCAATATTTGCTGCAAAGAGCGCCCTTGCGCTAGACCAGAGCTGATGAGCAGGGCCAGACACCACAGCGATTGCGCTTGAGAAGCGCGACGCCAACTTGCCGGAGTCCCCTCAAGCTTAATCTTGAGTTGTTGTTGAAGCTTTTCACGTAGAAGAGGATCGTGTTGGGCCGCACGCAGTAAGCTATAAACGACGGCAACCAGGGCAATATGTCGTTGAATCGCCTTGAAGCTCCGCAGTTGATACTGATCCAAGCCTTCTTCCTTGCCTTCTTCGTGATAGACCTCCACGGGCCAGCGATGACGTCGAATGCGGGTGATGCCTGCCGCCTGCCATACCAAGCGGTTGCTGATGAAGAAAATGGGCTTATCGGACAAATCGGCCAGGCGATGGTTGATCACCAGCCGTTGTTTGCCGAAGTTATGGATGTTGTGGGTATTGCAATAGCTGTAGTACACCTCCTGTTGCCCCTTGAAGGGGATCGTGATCTTCTGATAGACAACTTTGCCATCCAGGTGTTCCTGTTTGAGCTGATCAGCAAACTCCCCCAAGGTTTTCTGACCATCTTTTAGCTCAACTTTGTTCATCTCCGCCAGGGTGCCAACGTAACCGAGGTGGAGCGTTTGATCCAAAAAGTGGCAGAATTCGGGTTGGGTAAACCAACTGTCAAACGTGACCGGATGCAATTCGTTGGGATGTTTTTTGACCCAGGCTTGCAGCAGGTTTTGGGCAATGATCAACTTGCTGTCATACAGTTCGCGGATCTCTGGATGTTTTTTCACACGGCGCTGCCAGACCCCTAACAAGTACCCGCGCCACTTTTGAGGATCGCTCGTTTTGAGGACTTCCTTACTGGCTTTGATCGGCATCTGAGCGTCTCGCAGCCCCTGTTCCAGTTTCTCCAAATCTACCGGCTCCCACAATTGGAACCGCACTGGATAGTCCGTTTCGTCATCGCTGTAATGCAGCGTCACCAGATCATGCGCCCAGATATAGCGACCACTGACATGATCCCATAACTTGGCGATTTGCTCGAATTTCTCCCCATAATGGCTCAGCAACGTGTCGTCCAGACTAAAGACACCTTTCGGTTTCATCTGGGTGCCTGGTAAACTCGCCATCAGCCGCAACCGGGCCTCATTCAGGTTTTCCAACGAATACTGGCTCTCCGTCAGCAGCCGATTCAACGAGCTTTGGTTGCGGCTCTCCACCACCATGATGCGGTTGATCCCATCCACGGTCTTGTTCTCCGACAGGATCAACCCACTGATATAGCGCTTGAATTCGATGAAGGCTTCCGCTGTGAATATGTTCTTAAAGAAAGGCGCATAATGCTCTACGATTTCCGGAAATTCGACTGCTGGGATCATCTCTCTCCTCCAGATTTGTGTTCCTATCCTGGATTGTACTGATTTTCCCTCCTGCTTGATTATTCAGTTTTTAATGTGCTGCAAAAGTCGAGTTATGACACATGGTATAATCGCCGCAATTCTTAATTTTGATAAGGAATGTATATGGCAAAAGTCCAGGTTAGCTGCCCGCGCTGTCGGCAGCCGCTCATCGCGGAAGTGGAACAGCTTTTTGATATGGGCACAGATCCACAGGCCAAGCAGCGTATTCTCTCTGGCCAATCGAATGTGGTCGACTGTAAAAAATGTGGCTATCAAGGCCCGCTTTCTCTGCCTCTGGTTCTGCTCGCTTCCAAAAACTCATCATTGCCTCAGAAGAAGCTCGTGCTGAAGAGAACTCTGTCGAAACCTCTGTTATTACCAATAGCACAACGGGAACCGCAAAACTGC
>JBBRWF010000713.1:0-1981 GCA_038249405.1 Anaerolineales bacterium | reverse complement strand
GCGGATCACGTGCAGTAGATGGCGCAGTCACCAAAGCACGCATCGAAGGGGAGCAGTTGATCCTGGAAACGATAGCGGGCAAACCTCCGATTGGGCTGACCGGCTCCGGTTTATTAAGTCTCATCCACGAACTGCGGCGCACAGGTGTCATAGAAGAAAGTGGCCGAATTTCCAAATCGCCATATATTCTGAAAGACCGCATCAGAATCGGCGAAAAGAACAGCCGGCGCATCGTACTAGATGAAGCTGAAAGAATCAGCCTGACACAGTGGGATGTGCGTGAATTGCAAAAAGCCAAGGGAGCCATCCGAGCTGCGGTAGATATCCTGATGGGCAAACTTGGCCTGACTCCAGACGACATGCAGCGTACAATCCTCACCGGTTCTTTCGGCGGGCAGATTGACGTTGATGCCGCATTGGGGCTGGGTATGCTGCCGCCAGTTCGCCCTGAGACGGTTGAGATGGTCGCCAATGGCGCCGGTTTTGGAGCAGCCATGTTCTTAAACGAGGAGGGCTTTGCACTGGGCGAAAGTCTGGCGGCCCGGGCTGAGCCAATTGATCTGGATCAGAATGCCGACTTCTTGCACCATTATGTGGCAGCCATGGCGTTGAAACCATAAGAATTTATTCTTTTAAAGCACAACAAAAGTCGTACCTAAAAACATACCAACTAATTGCTTGACGCACAAGAGTCACGGTGGTATGCTTGCGCGAAATATTATGACAAACACAACCTTGCACACCGATACTAATTCGCTCACCAACCGCACTCGTACGATTGCGGGGTGTTGGTGCACAGGGAAAACCTTCCAACTGTAGGCTGGAAAACAGGTCAAACCCAACGTAACCAACGCCCCGAATTCATCGGGGCGTTTTCTTAAATCCCACCCAGACAATCGGGCCAGGATATTAAAAGGAGAGAAATCATGAGCATCAGCAATACCACCCCAGTTTATGCAGTACCTGACGCCAACCTGGTACCTGTTAGCCCCTATCTGAAAGACATGCTGCCCATCCCACCTTCGCGCATGTTCTTGATCAACAAATCGCTCAAGGTCTACCAGGAAAAAAAACCCGGCGCCCCTGTTTACGATGCTTCGCAGGGAGACGGCGGCGCATCACTCCCGGGCGTCCCGCGCGTCATTTTGGAACGTGCCGCGCAGATGCAAATTGAACACGGAACCTCCTACGATATGCCGTTTGGCACCGAGCCTTACCGCAAATCGGTGATTGAGAAATACTGGAAACTTGACCCGGCCCTGGGATTTGGCCCGGCCAATGTGCTCGGCACCAGCGGCGGACGTGATGCGTTGGTGAAAGCCTACCAGGCCATGCTCACCCTCGGTTACGGGCGTGAGGGAGATGTGATCGCAGTCTCGCGCGTGCCATGGATTTCATACAACTGGGGTCCCTACGGGATCGGTGCAAACGTTTTGTGGTCTCCCGGCGACCCTGCCAGCGCATGGGCTTATTCCGAAGACGGCATCCGCGAAACCGTAAAGTTTGCAGCCCAATCCGGACGCAAAGTGGCGGGGCTGGTTATCACAAATCCCGATAACCCCACCGGCTTAACCACTTCTATTGACAGACAGGTAACCCTGGCAAAAACCGCTCTGGAAGCTGGTATCCCCTTTGTGTTATTTGACTGGATGTACCATTACGTCACAGATGAGCAACCGATGGACTTGAACTCGTTCCTGCAGTTCTTCACCCCTGAAGAACGCAAACGACTCATGTTTCTGGATGGTATCACCAAATCATTGGGCGGATCAAATATCCGCAACTGCCACCTGCTTGCCAGCGAGGACGTGGTCAAATTCAGCGTCGCACGCGCCTCACATACCGTTATGCCAACCTTTTACTCCCTGGCAGTTGCAATGGCTGCCTATGAAATGGGTTATTCACAGGCATCTGAAACGATTGTAGCCCCCACAAATGCCAGCCGCAAAGTGCTTAAACCACTGCTTGAACAAAACGGCTT
>JBBRWF010000712.1:0-1987 GCA_038249405.1 Anaerolineales bacterium | reverse complement strand
CCTCTAAAACAGCACATATTGCTTAAGAAATCGTTCCAGGGTTTCATAAAAATCAATGATCGTCTCTGTTTTTCGGAAACCGTGCCCCTCGCCCGGGTAGAGCTTGTAAACATGCGGCACCTTGTTGGCGCGCAGAGCCGCCACAATTTGCTCCGAATGTTGCGGAGGCACTACCTTGTCATCCGCCCCCTGGAACACCGCCAGCGGGTCTTTGATCTTTTCCACATGGAAAACCGGTGACCATTCTTTATAGCGCCCGGCGGCTTCTGGCAGGTTCCCAACCAGTGAGTCGTTATAACGTTCCTCAAATTTGTGTGTCCCAATCAGGATATCGAACAGGTTTGCCACGCCAAACAGGTTGACCCCCGCCTTGAAAACACCCGGAAAATGGATCAACGCATTGAGTACCGTGTATCCACCTGAAGAACCGCCCATAATGACCATCCGCTGCGGGTCAGCCAGCCCCAGGGCCGCCAGTGCCCCGGCTGCGCCTGCCGCGTCTTCGGTATCCAGCAGCCCCCATTTCTGGCGCAGCAAGAGCATGTAACTGCGCCCATACCCGCTGGACCCGCGGTAATTGACTTCCATATAAGCATAGCCGCGCGTGGCAAAGTACGCCGCTTCGGAATTATAACTATTCACCCTGGCCGAAGTCGGCCCTCCGTGAATATTGATTATCGCGGGCGGCAGCCCGTCACAGCGAAAGTGCGCTGAACACGGCGGGTAATACAGGCCAAACACCACTGTCCCATCCGGCGCATTCCATTCAATTGGGCGCGGTTCCGGCAGCTCTTCGGCGGGCACAATTTCACCTGAAGAACGCCGCTCAATCCGCGCCTGGCCGTTTTCATACGTTACCACGCGCGCAGGTATCCTGGAGGAAGACGCAATTAGCACCAACATCTCGCCGCTTGGTGATGCGGCGATCTGGCTGATCCAGGTGTAGGGGCTCAGATCCAACGCGCATGACTCCCCGGAAAGAATATCCGCGGCCCATAGCGTGCGCCAACCGCGCTCATTTTTCAAGTAATGAATCTGCCCAGAATCCGGTCTCCACGCAAAAAGCCGCATGCCCTGCGCCCAGGCCGGTTCCATCAAGGAAGCCTCTTTCACCAGGCTGCGTATTTGACCATTGACCATATCCAACAAGTACAGGCTGTCCCATTCGCCGTCATTCGCCAGAAAAGCCAGAAACCGACCGTCTGCC
Organism: Anaerolineales bacterium; assembly: GCA_038249405.1. Classification (GTDB taxonomy): domain Bacteria; phylum Chloroflexota; class Anaerolineae; order Anaerolineales; family Villigracilaceae; genus UBA5195. Next base: position 780 of record JBBRWF010000712.1, on the reverse strand, counting down.
GAAAACTCCGGTTGGAAAACCGGCAGGTTCACTCCGCCCATTACTTCGCGTTTATCCACAAGCTGCCTATCCTGCAGCCGGGCAGTCATCAAGCGCGTGCCGTCCCACGGCATTTGTGGATGATCCCACTCAATCCAGGCAATCTGCTTTCCATTCGGGTGCCAGGCTGGCTGCATATAAAAATCCGCACCGCTGGCCAGCTTAACCGGAAAGCCCTTTCCTTCGCTGTCGATCAATGCCAGGCAGTCCGCGCCCTCATAGGTGTGCACAAAAAGCACCTGTCTGCCGTCCGGGGAAATTGCCGGTGAAGCGCAGTCCCCAAATCCGGGCGTGATTGGGTGGGGTAACCCGCCTTCCAGTTCGGTCCGGTAAAGCCTGCCCTTGCTGGCAAAAACAGCACAACCATTGCGCACTGTAAAATCACCGCCGCCGTACCCCACACCGCCGCCAATTTTCAAACCGCCAGAGATGTCGCGTGCCGCATCCAGACCTTTTTTGACCATTAGAGCCGTCACACCATTGAGCGCTTCCAGCCAGACCAGGCTGCCGTCGCTGTCGAACTGGGCATCCTCCAGCCGCAGCTTTGCCCCCAGCATGGCCGGGGAAATAGGCGATTGCCACAATCCGAAAGCAAGTTTTTGGCACGGTTCAAAACTAAGAAATAGCACCTTTACAAATTGCTGAGAGACAGGTAGCCCATGAACGGATAAGATAGAGTTTCGAGACAAAATCTATTCGCCCAGAGGCCACCTGCCATGACAGTTTATACGATTCCGCAAT
>JBBRWF010000711.1:0-2004 GCA_038249405.1 Anaerolineales bacterium | reverse complement strand
TAGGTAGCCATGCTCCCCAATTCCATCATTTTATTAAGTCTGTGTTTTGTCGCAATCTGCGCCATCTTTAAAGAAGCCTCGTTACGGCGCAATTCGGCTGCTTGGGGAAACAGAGACTCCTTTATTCTGGCCTGTATTACACAAAGCACGCTGCTTGTTTTTATCACAGACGGGTTAAGCGTATTTCATCTATTACAAAGAACATATCTGTTTGTTGGCTGGGTTTCCGTACTCGTCATTTCTTTCTTGATCTTTGCCTACTTAAGAGTTTCACGTGTTGGGCTTAATACCAGCTTGATTGATCTGCGTGATTGGAAACTGCCCCGGCTGGAGCTGACTCCTGTTCTTGCTGTATTTTTAGCCTTGATCTCATTCCAATTAGTCACCCTGGCGATGATTGCGTATGTTTATCCCCCAAATAATTGGGATTCACTCACCTATCACATGTCAAGGGTTGTGCATTGGCAGCAAAACCAGAGCGTTGCGCTTTATGCAACCAACATAGTCCGCCAGCTCCAGAGCCAGCCTTTTGCGGAGTATGCGCTGGTTAATCTTCAAATCATGCTCAAAAACGATGCCTATGCTAATTTCGTTCAGTTTTTTGCTTTTTTTGTTTCCTTTATCGGGGTTACAAACATCACAAAAAAAATGGGTGGAACGCGTGATCAACAAATTATGGCGGGCATGCTAAGTATTTCGCTCCCCATGGCGATTTTACAATCCACCAGTACGCAAAGCGATCTCGTTGTATCCCAGTGGTTGATTTGTTTTGTGGTGATGGGTTTTGGCTTAATGCGCGAGCCTGAAAACTATCTCTGGGTCTTGGGCGCCGGATTGGCGCTCGGATTGGCCTGCCTTACAAAAGCGACTGCTTTCATTTTTGCGCTTCCCTTTTGTATCTGGTTTGGAACTTCAATCGTCAAAAAGAGTTTAAAAAATATCACAGCAGGGCTTGTGATTGGAATCCTCGTGCTGCTGCTCAATTCCGCCTTTTTAATTAGAAATTATCAATTGTTCTCCAATCCTTTGGGCACATCCGTAATGTTTCAAACTACCAATGAGCTTCATTCATTGGGTGGCCTGGCTTCGAATGTGATTCGCAACACCGCGCTGAACTTTACAGAAAAAGATAATGTCATTTACCAGAGCACTCTGGGCTGGCTGCAAATTCTTCATCAATTTACCGGTTTCCCTGATTCAGACCCGCGAATTTCTCTCCACGATACAGATATATTTAAAGGCCTGGGTTCTGACCTTGCGCATCATGAAGATTTTGCCGGAAATCCAATCCAAGCTGTTTTGATATTTTTGACCATTCTTGTTTTGGTTATCAATTATAGAAAATCAAAAATAAATACTGGCGTGATTCTTTATGGCTTTTGCTTGATTGTGGGCTTTTTATCCTTTTCGTATTATCTCAAGTTTCAGGAATGGGGCAACCGGTTACTCCTGCCCATGTTTTTGCTCTGGTCGCCCGTGATCATCCTGGCACTGTTCGCCAGGTATGAAAGGGTCCTGAAATTTCTCATCGTAGGAGTTTTGCTCTTCTCATTTACTTTCACATTTGGAAATTCCATCAGAGGCATCAATTATGAAGCGCTCCCTACCGTCAAAGAGCGTGAAAAGAGCTATTTTGCGAACAATCAGGCCTTATATCCTATATATGCTGAGCTGAGTGATAAGATAATTAAGAGCGATTGTCACGCCCTGGGTCTCAGCCTCGGCGAAAACACCTGGGAATATCCTTTCTGGGTTTTGCTTGCAAATCGAAAGTGGCAGGGCAGAATTGAGCATGTAAATATTGGCAATCCATCTTCCACCTTGCAGGATAAGAATTTTGTGCCGTGTGTTGTTATTTCCGATAACTCAAACGGCAAGGAAAAGTATTCTTACTATGACTGGACTGTAGAATTTATAGCGCCCAAATCGCCTTAATCGTAAGCCTTAACCGAATAAAGGTTATTTGCGATGAAACCTGAATCTGCTTGATGTGGGTGACAAACC
>JBBRWF010000710.1:0-2023 GCA_038249405.1 Anaerolineales bacterium | reverse complement strand
TGGCCGGTATTATCTGCCACGCTGGCCATTGTCACACTCGTCATCGGGTTAAATATGTTTGCCGATGGCGTTCGTGAAGAAAGCATGCGCTACCAGTAACCTTACAGGTACCTACTTATGGATGAAACTGAGCCCATTCTCTCGGTAAAAAATCTGGCTATCACCTATAAAACCCGCAAGCGGGATGTGGACGCAGTGCGCGATGTATCATTTGATATTTATCGCGGCGAAAATCTGGGTCTGGTCGGAGAATCTGGCTGTGGTAAAAGCACTGTTGCTTTTTCTATGGTGAATTTTCTCGGACGTAACGGGCGAATAACCCGTGGTGACATTTTCTTCAAAGGGCAGCAACTGCGCGGTCGCTCTGAGGAGGAACTTCGCAAACTGCGTGGTGCCGATATCTCCATGGTCTATCAGGAACCTATGTCCGCGCTCAACCCATCGATGCAGATACAGGATCAAATGATTGAAAGCCTGATTGTGCATCGCGGCTTTACCAAAGAGAATGCCATCGCCGAGTCTCTGGATGCCTTGAAAAAGGTTTACATGCCAGATGCCGAAGGAGTTCTAAGGCGCTATTCGCACCAGCTTTCCGGTGGGCAGCAGCAGCGTGTGCTGATCGCGATGGCGATGCTCAACAATCCATCCCTGCTAATCATGGACGAGCCGACCACCGCCCTGGATGTGACTGTCGAAGCCGCTGTGCTGGATTTGATCGCAGAACTACAGAGAAAATACAACACAGCAGCGCTGTACATCAGTCACAACCTGGGTGTGGTGGCGCGCGTTTCGCACAAAGTAGCCGTTATGTATGCCGGTGAAATCGTCGAGATTGGCACTACGGATGAAATTTTCCACAATCCATTGCATCCCTACACGATGGGTCTGATGCGCTGCCTGCCAGACGTAGATGCTCCCAAGGGCACTCGCACTTTGTATCCCATTCCTGGACGTGTACCGTCTCCGGCAAACCTGCCGCAGGGCTGCATTTTTGCTCCCCGTTGCGAACAGGTTCGTGGAGAATGCACAATTGATCACCCGGCACTCTTAGAAATAGAACCAGGGCACAAAGTTCGCTGCCTGCGGCGTGGAAGTGACTGGCAAGGGGTGCGGCAGGTTTGGGCAGCTGCCGAATTGATAAAAAAACAACCGGAAAAGGTTAAAAGCCCAATCCCTGAGCCAGATACCGAAACAGTTCTTGATGTAAAAGAAGCCAAAGTGTATTACCCCGTCCCTTTCAAAACAGTTGCCGGGCTGTTTGGTTTGGAAAAACGTCAATACGTGCGCGCATCAGACGATGTCAGCTTTACCATCAAGCGCGGGCGCACGCTGGGGATCGTTGGAGAATCAGGCTGTGGTAAAAGCACCATCGCCAAAGCCATTGTAGGACTTGAGCCAGTCTATAACGGCCAGCTCGAATTTTTGAACGTCGATATCACCAATCAATTGAATAAACGCAGCATTGAATCAATCCGCGATTTGCAAATGGTTTTTCAAGACCCCAACGGTGTTCTTAACCCATCCTACAGCGTAGGTGACCAAATTGCCTTCTCTCTGCGTCGTTTCCACACCGTACCACCAGACCAGGTGCGCGCCGAGGTGGAACGCCTTCTCCGCGCAGTTAAGTTGGATGAAAGCTACTATAACCGTCTTCCCCGCCAATTAAGTGGTGGCGAAAAACAGCGTGTAGGAATTGCCCGTGCCATATCCACCAACCCGGCAATGGTGGTATGCGACGAGCCCGTATCAGCCCTGGATGTTTCTGTTCAAGCGGCAGTGTTAAATCTATTGCTTGAAATCCAAAACACCAGAAATACAACGATCATCCTGATCTCACATGACCTTAGTTCAGTGCGCTTCTTCTCTGATGAAGTTGCCGTCATGTACCTGGGCAGGATCGTTGAAATAGGTCCTTGCGAAACCATTTACCACGCACCCAATCACCCATATACGACCGCCCTGCTGGCAGCAGTACCACGCCCCGACCCTGATGCGCCGCCATCCAAAGTGCGCCTGAGCGGGC
>JBBRWF010000709.1:0-2026 GCA_038249405.1 Anaerolineales bacterium | reverse complement strand
GTGTGGTTACTACGGTGCCATTACTGATGTTTTCAACGGCGGCGCAGAGCATCCCACTCACAATGATTGGGATTATGCAATATATTGCGCCAACCATCCAATTTTTTCTGGGTGTGCTGGTGTACAAAGAGCCTTTTGATCAGGCTCACCTGATCGGTTTTGGCATTATCTGGTTTGCTTTGCTGCTTTTTGTTGCAGAAAACATCTGGAGCAGGCACAATATTCCAGCCGCGCCGATCCCGGAATTGGGCGAGTGAGAGCTGTAAGTTATGCCCAAGGCGGCAACAAATTGCGTCTTTTTTTGAGCGGAAAAGCGCAATTTGTGCCCGTAGGTATTATAAAAAGGAGAAAAAAATGAAAGTTCTATTTATTGGCGGCACAGGATTGATCAGCATAGCAAGTTCTGAGCTTGCCCTGCAGCGGGGAATGGATCTAACTGTTCTCAACCGGTCGGCTTCATCAAAGCATACGGCGCCAGTAGGGGCGGCGCTGATGATTGGTGACATTCATTCTGACCCAGAAAAGCTGCGCGATAAGTTGCAAGGGCAGTATTTTGACGTGGTGGTGGATTGGATTGCATATACCGCTGAAGATATCGAGCGAGATATCAGTTTATTCAGCGGTAAAGTTGGGCAATTTATTTTTATCAGCTCCGCGAGTGCCTATCAGAAACCGCCAGTTCATTACATTATTACCGAGCAAACCCCGTTGGAGAACCCATTCTGGCAATATTCGCGCGATAAAATCGCCTGCGAAGAGCGTTTGATGGATGAATTTCATAAAAACGGCTTTCCTGTTACGATCGTGCGACCGTCTTTGACCTATGGACTTTCCCAAATCCCAATGATCATGGGCAGCTGGAGTGATCCTTACACCATTGTTGAGCGCATCAAGCAGGGGAAAAAGGTGATTGTGCCGGGTGATGGTAGCTCGCTGTGGGTATTGACCTGGAACGGTGATTTTGCAAAAGGGTTTTTGGGGTTGTTTGGCCGCCAGGATGCGCTTGGCGAAGCATTCCATATTACTTCAGACGAGGTTTTGACCTGGAACCAGATCTATGAAGAATTGGGGCGCGCAATCGGCAAAAAGCCGGAAATTGTTCACATTCCTTCGGACTTAATCGCGGCGTATTCGGAACATGCGATTGGCAGCCTGATTGGCGACAAATCGAATAGCGCTGTTTTTGATAATAGCAAAATTAAGCAATTTGTTCCTGAGTATTCTTGTGAGGTGCCCTGGGCAGTTGGGGTGCGGCGCGCCCTGGCCTGGCATGAGGCTGATCTAGCGCGGCAGACTGTTGACGCTGAACACAACCAGTTGTTGGATACAATTATTGAGGCTTATGCCAGGGCGTTCCCTGGCTAAAGGGATTTTATTTTTGCTGAAAAAGCAGCAAGTTTATTAATCGCTACAACCCAATAAAAAACGACCTCGAATTCACAGCCTATGTGACGAGGTCGTTTTATGTGTATTGTATTTATTTTGCTGGAGACTTAATACTCTTCTTCGTCTTCATCAGCCCACAAATCATCATCTTCTTCATCAACATCTTCTTCTTCCCATTCTTCCAATTCTTCTTCATCCCACTTTTCTTCACCGGCGGGCGCGCCATCTGCAGGTGAATAGGTAGCACAGCCGGTATCGGGATCAATTTCAACTGCCGCGGCAGAGCAATAGCCATCGTCTAAAAAGACACAATCGTTGTAATGACAGCGAATACGGGGCATGTTTTCCTCCTAGTTAACAGGTTGTCTTATCAGGCGTATAAGTGAGATTGCAAATAAAATTGTCATCGTAATTTGCGAGGCAATGCAGAAAGGGCATAAGGCCTTGATGACGAGGATTTCAAGATAAACCAGGTAGAGTGTGAAAGCAAACCCAGTGACAGTAAGCCCAAAAACAGCCAACGAACTGTTTAGACGAAAGAATTTGCCGCCGCGTGTTTCAAGGATGAGCAACCCGAGTATTGCAAGATAACCAAGCACGCCCACAAATGCCACCGGGATGCCGTATACTGATGAATAGG
>JBBRWF010000708.1:0-2034 GCA_038249405.1 Anaerolineales bacterium | reverse complement strand
TTAAGTCATCTGCGATATGTTCAAGAATATTTCCGATCATAAAAGCCAATTAGAATTTCAGCATGGTTGGATTTTACTGATACAACGGAATAGATGCCCATAAATAAAATGGTCGCTGTCCCCACTTTCACCTATGAGGGCAGCCCACAGGCGGCCCTGGCGATTTTGGCTTTCCTGGAAAGCCATTTTGAAGTCAACCTGTATATCGCCCGTGCCATCCACGAACTTTGCGCAGATTAATGACTCCCCTGAAAATGATAACTTGATAAGAATTGTCCTAAATTTCACAATCCATTGTAAAATAGGATAAAATAGATCGTAATCTCTTTTGAGAGGATGGATCATGGATACTTTTTGGAATTCTCGTAAAGTGGTTATTGTTGGTGCTGGTGCGGTTGGCTCCACCTTTGCTTATGCATTGGCACAAAAGGGTGTTGCTGACGAAATCTGCCTGATGGATGCAAACCCTGATTTTGCGGCCGGCCAGGTGCTCGATCTGGCGCACGGACTACCTTTTTTCCCATCCGTTCAGATTCGGGTGGGAGAAACCGGCGATTATGCCGATGCCCAGGTAATTGTGATTACCGCAGGGGCAAAACAATTACCGGGCGAGTCGCGTCTTGACCTGCTGCAAAAAAATGCGGCCATGGTCGAATCGATTGTGGATGAACTTGTAGCTCAGAATTCGCAGGCTGTACTTGTGCTGGCGACCAATCCGGTCGATGTGCTGACCCATGTAGCACTGAAGCGTTCCGGCTGGCTTAAGGGACGGGTGATCGGCTCTGGTACGGTGCTCGATAGTTCCCGTTTTCGTTATCTTATCAGCCAGCACTGTAATGTGGATGTGGGTAACGTCCACGCTTACATTCTGGGTGAGCACGGCGACAGCGAAGTGGCGGCCTGGTCGATGACCCATGTCGGCGGAGTATCGATTGACAAGTATTGTCCAATGTGCGGCAACTGCCAGGATTGGCCGGCCCAGCGCGAGCGGATTGTGCGCGAGGTGCGTGACTCGGCCTATCACATCATTAATTACAAGGGTTCAACCTATTTCGGCATAGGGATGTCGCTGGTGCGTATTGTTGGCACCATTTTGCAAGACCAAAACAGCGTCCTGACGGTTTCAACCTATCTGGATGGCGAGTACAACATTCGTGATGTTTGCCTGGGGATTCCGTGTATTGTCGGGCAGGGTGGTGTCAAACGTATTATCGAAACAGAGCTATATCCCGAAGAGCAGGTTGCGCTCGAACGTTCCGCGCAAATCTTGCAGGAAGGCCTTGCCAGCCTGAAGACCTAACTGTGACGGCGTTCCAATTCCGCCCGAATCTGGGCCGGGCTGACTCCGCGCGCGGCCATCAAGACCAGGGTGTGGTAAGCCAGGTCGGCGATTTCTTCAACCAGGCGCTCATCGCCTTGCATCAGTGTTGTGACCACGGTGAATTTATGCTACCCCTGAAGCGCCTGAGGACTGCGGCTAATCCCAGGAATTTTCAAATAGTCGAGAACCAAGCGAGGAGAAAAACTAAGCTGTCTCATTTTTTGAGTTACATTACAAACGCCCTTGCTTTTGCGAAGGCCGATGGCAAATCTCCGCAATCGCGTGATGTTTTGCGGACCGTAACCTTTTGAAATTCTACAGCGATCCTCATCGAAAATCCAATCAAGGATGTAGTGGCAGCTGTTTTCAATGCTCCAGTGCTGCCGGTTGTCTCTGAGGATTTGTTCGGCGGTTGCCAGCTGGGGACTTTTGCTGGTGATTCCGTATGCGACAACTCGTGAATTTTTACCGTTTTTCCGGTATGATATTCGTTCAACCTTGAAAGCTTGAGCGACGTGGGGGAATTTCAGATATTTATTGATTTCCGTGGTTACCCAGATTTTTCTGGTCTCTTTGCGACCATAGTTGGGCTTATCCTGAGTTGCACAGTCAGGATCCCAGTGAACATTTTCGAAAAATGAAGCGACTTCTTTGAGGAGTTTCTTTTGGTTGTCCTTGGCGGTAAAATGGTAATGTGCCTTTCTTTGCTCAAC
>JBBRWF010000707.1:0-2039 GCA_038249405.1 Anaerolineales bacterium | reverse complement strand
TTCGCGAAAACCAGGCCATCCAACCTCACACGAAATGAATGGGAATTGTAAAATGGTAATGCGGAATGCGGTTCAGATTTTTCGGTTATGAGGGAATCTGAAAACCAGTGTTTTTAACCGGATTAATTAATTATAGCCAAAAAACTGAATTGCAAATCAAAACTTGCCTCCTATTTTCAGGAGAAATTAATTGAAAGAGTTTGGGCATGGTTCAAGAACATAAAGAATTAGATTGACACATTGGTGCCAGACCGAGCAAGGTCAGCGGATCGGCAGGGAGGCTAATTCCGGCTAATTCAGCCGGAGAGAGGCCTGCGCGTTTTCCGCGCGGGAAGCGGTGCACATTATGGAGAAAGCGAAATAATTCCAGACAGCCCTGGTCACTACTTTTACGGCCCGCCAAAACGGGGCGGAGCAGGCTGTTGACGCATTCGCACAACATACTGCCCCGCCAGGAGCGGTTCAGCACCTGGCAGAGGGCCTGCCAGGCTGGCATCAGAAGCTCCATATCCAACAACGCAATGGCTTCATCCAGGTAATGGTTCCAGACAGCCTGTTGAACAGGACGATGGAGCAGGGGCACGGGTTGTCGTTTGGCATCCGCTTCCAGTTGCCACAGGCGCGCCAAAGCTTGCAGGGCAGATGTACCCCATTGTTCGGTCAGAGGAGCTAAAGCTTGTTGAAGGATCGGCTGGTAGGCAAACAGTTTATCCGCCCAATTCGTGAGATTGGTGCTCAGTTTGGTATAGATGCGGCCTTCCCACTGGCTCAATTGCTTTCCTACCGAACGCAGCAGGCTAGCTGCGGCCACAGGATCGCGAATTTGCCCGCTTTCCAGATCAATCAGGCCAAACTGTGCATCCACTTGTTGCGCCAGATCATGAAACTGGTCGAATTTCAACAGCTTCGCCTCCATATCGTCCCGCAAATGTTCCCAGACGCTCAGATGATATTCGAGGCGTTTGGCGGTTTGCGTTTGGTGAAATTGGACAGCACGCGCTTCCAATGCACCCAAAGCCGCATAAGCTTGTCTTTCCAGGCGGCTGACCTGTCCCCACAGCGGGCGCAACAGGTGATCCCAATCCAACTGGTGAACACTAACCCCTGCGGCCTGGGCACCCGCTGCCAGACCCAACCCGCCATCACTGGCAAACTGAGCTGGATGCGGGCTATCCAACAAAACACAACCCCAGGTATCCCCATCGCAAGTTGGCTGCCGGGTCAGCGCATAAATATACAAGCTCTCATTGCCCACGACTAGCAAATTCGGGCTGCCATTGGAATAAATCTCGTCCCCGGACAACGTTTCCTCCACCACCGGTCGCCAATTCTGGTTGACCCTCGCGGCCATAGCTTCCCGCTGCGCCAGTTGTGCATTCACCCAACTCGACGAAAGGCGAGTGTCCAGCAACTCTTCCAGACAGATCGGGATGTCGCGCTGACTGACCCCAAAACGTGTCAGTACTACCGTGCTGCGCTCCACATGCTCCCGGTCTACTCGCATCATTTTCTGACTTACTTTTGCACCATGCGCTCCAGGTTCCATTGCCCGATTCAAGACAGCCTTCCCAACCGCCGCGATGTTATAAATGGTTTGTCGCGATACTTTATGTTCCCGCGCCAATTGACTCACCACACCGTGTTGCCGATGTGTCGGCATCACTTCCATCGCGATTTGCGCTCGCTCTATTCCCGTGATATTATCTCTTCGTGCGCCCACGCCCTCTCTCCTGTGCTTACAAAGTCTTCGTAAACCCAGTATTGCACAGGTTGATCCCGTGGGCCACTTTTTATCTATGTCAATCTAATTTGAACCATGCCCGATTGTTTATTAGGAAGTTTAAGTCGGATGATTCAGATGACTTATACGAATATTTATCATTACCAGAAACCTATATTTTTGAACCTGGTGATCCAGTTACCAAGGAGCAGTCAATAGATATTTGCATGGAGAGATCAAAAGGAAATAACTTTTATGCAGTTGAATTAAAAGATGAACATAAAATGATAGGTCATCTTTACTTTGAACAATTACACCC
>JBBRWF010000706.1:0-2041 GCA_038249405.1 Anaerolineales bacterium | reverse complement strand
CAATAACAATGAGGATCATATTTTGAATCTCTGGCGTCAACATATCTACCTCGCAATTTCTGCCCCCTCACCATCAAATAAACTCTTTATTACATTAATGAGTCCACTGAAAAAACCTGGGTTTAATACCCAAAATTTACCCGATTAGTGGTTACAAGCGCCATCCAATCGATAAAATTTGCTTTTAGGAAAAGGCAAAAAGAAACGGAAGGGCGTTCCTGGGAGCATCCCCGCTCTTTTTGAGCCTTCATTTGGTCATTTTCCAGCTTTATCTTGGCTTCCAGATAGCGTTGGATACGCCGAATGTTGGTGATAGCAGCAGATCCAATTGCCATACAAGTAATTCGGAACCTGCCTCGCACTGGAAGTTTACCTGCCGGGAAGGGATGTTTCACTGAACGTACGGTGGCTTCAACAGCGGCGCGTAAGTTTTGTGAGTCACCTTTGTGGGATAAGTATTCTTTACGCCTCTGGGACATATTGATTTGGTTCTGATTAAATCTCAGATGAAACCTAAGATCTCGTTTTCCTCTTTGAGCGGGGCATGTTTGTAATAAGGGGCAAGCCTGACAGACATTCTCTTCAAAGTGAGCCACAAATCCCTTCTTCTGGCTGCTGGATTGGACGGACACCGTTTGTCCTTGCGGGCAGGTGATCTGGGTTGGCTTTCCGCTCTCTGCTTGTTTGATCTTGAAATCGGCCAGGTTGAGTTTCTCGGTGCTGGGGATCCGTCCACGGATGGCGGTTTGAATCTGCTCGATCCGGTTATTCTTCAAAGTCAGATCCACATCAGGACTGCCAAAACCACCGTCTGTGTATAGTGTATTTACTTCAGTACGCTCTTGCAAATTGGGTAGGGCTTCTACCAACAATTGAGCATCATCGATGTTGTTCGGGGCCACCTGGACTTTGGTAACAAGTTGTAATTCGTTTTCTGGATCGCAGGTTTCGGTGATATTGGCAACATAACCCTTATAGTGACCTTTCCCTTTGGTCCGATAGGTAGCTTCCAGATCATCCACTGATTGCAGGCAGCCCGAGGTGAGCTCTGTGTTTTCTTTGGGACACGCTCCGCTTTCGAGCAGATGAAAGTTATCTCTGAAGATACGTACGAGAACCAGGTAGGCGCTTTCTGTAGAATACTTGGCTTTTAGATCCAATAGTAGACCGTAGATGGTATTTCCGATTTCCAGCAAGTGGGCCTGGACCGCTTCCTTGCCTTTGACTCGGTAGGTGTAATGGCCAGCATCATCCTTGATATAGGGCTCAAGAGTTTCTGCTAATCTTATCCTGTCCTCTTCGCTCAGGATGCGATGGACGCGCTGCAATGCTTCCACCAGTAGTTGCAGACGGCTGGCAGATACGATGTTGCTGCCAATTTGTGTTGAATCCATTCTTTGCATACCACTGCGAACCTTCAAGTTCACCATTTGTGCGTCTGTGATCTGTTCGAATGCTTTGTCCAACAGGTTCACGCCTTTTTCTAGATTGTAATGACTCAGCCGTTCTCGAAAATAATACAGTGTGCGGATCTCAAAATCACCATCTCCCAACCGGTCTAATCCCAGTGCATAGCGTACTTGTAAGTCATAGCAGTAATGTTCATACAATTCCGCATCAGACCAGCCGTTTCCTGCTTTCAGCGTTTCCAGTCCTACCAGGATGTTCACTGGGACATTTGGGCGCGAAGGCAGGTCGGAGTACAAAACCGAAAAAGACTCCTCGTTGAGTCTGCAGAAGAACTCCCGATAAAAAGTTCCCGCCCATGAATTCTCAAGACGTTTGAATTGTTTTTCGGGTAATTCACTGGCAGCGCTGATCAATGCAGGTTGTTGATGTTTCGTGTTCTTTTTGAACATGTTTTCCTCGAGATAGGTGGGATGACCTAATTATATTAAAGTTCTTCCCGATTGACGAGGGTATAATTTATACAAGTTTTGTCCAGTCGTTTTTGCAGTGGACTCATAAATCAGATTGTTTATTTTTAAGAAATTACCTGGGACGGAAAAAACTATGGAATCTCCTCAACCGCGCAACACGT
>JBBRWF010000705.1:0-2049 GCA_038249405.1 Anaerolineales bacterium | reverse complement strand
CAAGAACACTTTCCACCATTGCTGCAAGGTCTTGGCGAACTTTAGCAAATGAGGAATACCGGAGGCTTGTGCTTCCCAGATCCAGGCTTTGAGAAAACGTTCAGCCTGCCTGCGGTCCCGGATCTTATCGGAAATGGTGCGGAATTGTTCTTTCAACAAGTAGGCTGTGCGCAGGTCAGGGAAAGCCTTCAGAGCGGCCTGCAGTTTGGCTTCTTCCTCGGGTTTGAGTTCAGCCCGATTTCTAACCAGGATCCAGCGGGTCCCCTTCAGGATTTCGTAATCCGTTTGGGTCGCTTTCGTCTGGAGCGTGCGCCGGATTTTGGCGATCGCCTCGTTCAACTGGCGGGTGACATGAAACCGATCCGCCACGATCTGGGCGTGGGGTAGTTTATTCTGCACCACACCCCGATAGGGTCCCCACATGTCCATCGCCACCACCCGGATCGCCTGACGTTCGGCCGGGCTCAAACCATCCAGCCATTGTTCAAAGGCTTCCTGGCTTCGTTCGGGTAACACAGTGATCACACAATGCCGTTCCAGATCGCTCAGAACCATGGCAAACTGCTGATGTCCTTTGTGCAGCGAAATCTCATCCACCCCCAGGCAGCGCACCCGCCAGCCTGGCCGACCCTTTTCGGCTCTTTTCGCCCAGCGTTGAAAGATGCCTTTCACCGTTTCAGGATGCAGATGCTCTTTATCGGCGACGCTGGTTTGATCCGCATGCTGGCATTCCGCGTAGATGTGCATTTCGAAGGCCCTGGTCTCGCGTCGATTGCTTTCCAACCAGGTCAACTCTTCTGTAAACGGTCTCTTACATCGCCCACACTCAAATCGTCGCGATGGAAAATGGATGAATGTGACTTTTCCCCAAATATCCAGGTGGCGCACGCTCCGCTCTTCGCTGTCATGCACTGCCGTCGATAGTTCATGGCAGCGCGGACACATCGCCACCTCTTGTTTGTGCTCACAAAACAGGTGCAGAATTTCTGCCTCTCCTTGTTTCTCAAGCGCATATTCGCTGACCGTCAGCCCAGGTAGCCCCAGCAATTCATTCAGTGTGCCCGCCGTTATCCGTTGCATGATCAGCCCCGTTACTCGTTTCGCTGCTCGCGCTGCATCTCGTACCATCTTCTTTGGAGCACTCAATAATAATGGCGTTTCCATCTTTCACCTCCGGTGCTCCTTCCTATTATATATGTTCCATAATTCTACAGATCACTCTTTTTCCCCACTATTCTGGGGAGATCCTGATTTTTCAATGGGCGGGTATTCCCAAACAGGTTGGGAATATTTCCAGCCACAATCGCTTTCTGCCCCAAAAATCCCCAATAAAATCGTAGAAACTCACATTCCAGCCGGAAAATTTCCTGGCACAATTTCCTTCTTAATCGTGAGTTGTGCCTCATGTGAGTGGGAAACGCAGGTTGTATTCTTTACTCAATAAAGTTCGATTGAGGAGATGAATAATGTCATCAACGCAAATAAATACAAAGCAATTGCCTGCCGCAACTATTTCATCATTTTCGGTTTGGGGGGAACAGCACCCGCTTTCTTTATCCATCGTTTTGCATTTGCTTCCGGGCATCCTGATCGGTCTTGTTTTCTTTCTAATAGGACCGTTCATCCAGGGCAAAAAACTGCCGCCATTCGTGGCTCAATCCATCGCGGATCTGGTTGTGTTGATACCTTTTGTTCTTGGGCTTCTCTTTTATGAGGGTTGCAAGAAAAATGGCCGGTTTTCACTCAAAGGGATTGTTCTGTATCGCGAGAAAATCAGCCTGCGCAGTTATTTACTGTATGTTCCGATTGTGCTGGTTGCCTCTGGCCTGATTCCTCTTCTCGCCCCGGTTAGTAAATTTATTTTTGCCGGACTATTTTCGTGGTGGCCTGCGACGTACAACCTGACGCCAGATTTGAGCATTTTCACTCGTTCCACGCTCATCTTTTCCTATCTGGTTAACTTTCTGGTGATCGGTCTTGTAGCCCCAATTGTGGAGGAGCTATATTTTCGAGGCTTTCTTCTACCCAGACTTTCCCGCTTTGGCGTAT
>JBBRWF010000704.1:0-2061 GCA_038249405.1 Anaerolineales bacterium | reverse complement strand
CGTTTTTCAGGGTGGCGTACTACTTGCCGGTGATCACCAGCTGGGTGATTGTTTCGCTATTGTTTACGTACATGTTTAGCGGACAATCTGGCCTGGTGAATTATTTTTTGAACGATATGCTGCATATTACTGATCATGACATTATGTGGCTGGCGGATGGGGTGCTGGCGTTGGTGCCGGTTGTGTTGGTGGATATCTGGAAAGGGGTTGGTTGGGCTGCGGTCATTTTCCTGGCTGGTTTGCAGTCCATCCCGGTGGATTTGAATGAAGCAGCTTCGGTGGACGGCGCAAACCGATGGCAGCAGTTGATCTACATTACCTTGCCGCTGATGCGCGGTACGCTGGTATTCCTGCTGGTGGTATTGATCCTGGGTGGGCTGAATGCTTTTGTTCCTTTTCAGCTCATTACACACGGCGGCAACCCGATGGACCAGACCCACTCCATCCTGACACTGATGATGCGGGCTACCTTTTCCCGGTTGGATTTCGGCAGCGGGGCGGCCATCAGCTACATGCTGACTGTGTTTGTTTTTCTCTTTAGCCTGCTGCAGCTCAAACTGCTGCGCAAACCGAAGGGCGAATAAGATGAAGCGCTCACAATTATTCAATAAAATTTTTTCGTACGCCATCCTGCTGATTGGCCTGGGGTTGGTGGTCATCCCGATCTGGTACATGGTTTCCACGGCTTTCAAACCGCAAACCATGATCTTCGAAATGCCGCCGAAACTGTGGCCTATCCCTTCAACGTTGAATAACTTCGTCAAGGCGCTGACTACGGATAAATTTGGCTTGTATTTCTGGAACAGTGCAAAGGTGGCCCTGGCCAGCACTTTAATGACGGTACTGGTCAGTTCCATGCTGGCTTTTGCGTTTGCCAAGTTGAACTTCCCCGGCAAGGAAACCCTGTTCTATGTGTTGCTGCTGGGTATGATGGTTCCGCCAGTCATGTTGATCATCCCGCAATTTATCGTTGCCCACACGCTGGACCTTTACAACAATCACTGGGGGTTGATCCTGGTGTATGTGACCATGAACATCTCCATGCAGACTTTTCTGCTGCGCGGAGTTTTTGAAGATGTGCCGAAGGAAATTGAAGAAGCCGCGTTGATTGATGGCGGCAGCCCGTGGACGATCTTCTGGCGCATTGATCTGCCGCTTTCCGGGCCGGGTCTATCTGTGGTGGTGATTAATTCCTTCCTGTATTCCTGGGAAGAATACAGCTGGGCGAATGTCAATATAGGCGATGCCTTACGACGTACGCTGCCGATAGGAATTGCGCTGTTCCAGAGCGAGCACCTCACTGAGTGGGGCCAGGTTTTTGCTGCTTCGCTCCTTGCGCTCGTTCCGGTGGTGATCATTTTCATTATTTTCCAGCGTTATTTTGTCCAGGGCATTTCTACCACAGGCATAAAAGGATAATATGCAGATCCGTTCAATTTCTTTGTCAAAGAGTTTTTATCACCCAGGAGAAGAAGTAACCTTTCTGTTTGAGATCGATTCACAGCAGATCGGCACCGCGGAGCTTTTGATCCAGGTTCAGCACCTGGCGGAGTCTCCCCAATTGTTGCGTTTCCACGTGCAACTTAAAGCTGGGAGCCATCCTTTGGAGATTAACTGGCAGCCCCCATCCAAACCAGCCGGGTACGCTGTAAAAGCGGGGCTGCTTGCCGCAGATGGATCGTTTTTAAGTGAAGCCAACCTGTGTTTTGACGTGTTGAACGATTGGACGGATTACCCGCGTTACGGTTACCTCACAGATTTCTCACCTTTAAGATCAGATCTGCGGGCGACAATTGCCGAACTTGCGCGCTACCACGTCAACGGCCTGCAGTTCTACGATTGGCAATACCGCCATGACCAGCTTCTCGCGCCAACCCGGGATTACATCGACCCGCTGGGTCGCGCGATGTCTCTCGATACAGTGGAGCGATTGGTTCAAGCTGCTGCGGATTATGGTATGGCAGCCATGCCGTACCTGGCGGTGTATGCCGCTTCGGCTGCCTACTGGCGTGCACACCTTGAATCAGCGCTTTATGATCAACAGGGACAGCCCATTCCCTT
>JBBRWF010000703.1:0-2066 GCA_038249405.1 Anaerolineales bacterium | reverse complement strand
GTGGTGATTAAGCGCCGCGCTGAGTTTGACCTGGCGAAGGCGCGCGCGCGCGCGCACATCCTGGAAGGCTATTTGATCGCCCTCAAGAACCTGGATGAAATCATCGAACTGATTAAAAAATCACCAGATGTGGAAACAGCCCGTGAGCGTTTGATCAAGCGTTACAGTCTCAGTGAATTGCAGGCCAACGCCATCCTGGAGATGCAGCTGCGCCGTTTGGCTGGATTGGAGCGCAAGAAAATTGAGATAGAATACAAAGAAATCAGCGGATTGATCAAATCGCTGGAGACTCTGTTAAAATCGCCCCTACAGATGCGCGAACAGGTTGCGAGTGAATTGCTGCGCGTAAAAGAAGCGTACGCTGATAAGCGCCGCACGCATATCATCAACCTTAAAGAAGGCAAACAAAAAAAATCGGTATTGACTACCGCGCAGCTGCTGCCCGACCAGGTGGTATGGGTGGGTATGAGCAAGGACGGGGTTCTTTCCCGTACGAACGATGAAAAAGCCCCGCGCCTGAGCGGCAGTGATGCACCTCATTTGCTGGTGCGAGCGAATTCCACGGATACGCTATACCTGGTTTCAGCGCACGGGTTGGCGGCGGCGGTGGCTATTCATACCTTGCCAGAAACCGAAAAGCTTTCTGAGGGAACCCGCTACAATAAGGTTTCGCCGCTTAAAGAAAGCGACCGGCCTGTTACGGCGTTTTCCCTGCCAAAACGGTCCAGCCTGGCGGCTGACGCCTGTGTGCTGACTGTTACTCGGGGCGGCATGCTTAAGAAATCACTGATCAGCGAATTACCGGGGCCTTCAGCCCAGACATTTTACCTGTGTAAAGTTAACGATGGCGATGCGTTGGGCTGGGTGGTGTTAACAGACGGCAAGAAGGAATTGTTGCTGGCGACTGCTTCTGGCATGGCAATTCGCTTTGCTGAGGATGATGTACGACCCATGGGGCTTGTGGCGGCTGGAGTGAACGGTGTCAAGCTGGGGGTTGGCGATGAAGTGATCGGGTTGCAGTTGCTGCCCACAGAGGGGGACGTTTTTGTGCTTGCTTCGGATGGCAGGGCCAAACGGATTGCGCAGATCGAGTTCCCTGCGCAGGGACGCTACGGACGGGGTGTGATCCTGTGGGATCTGCCCAAGGGCATCAAACTGGTTGGACTGGCGCTTGGCAAGGGCACACAGGTAATTACTCTGCATTTGCTTAAGGCGGCCCCCAAGATGACGCGCCTGGATGAAGCTGGTTTGAAGAAACGTGCTGCGCTTCGCGGGGATGTGGTGGTGGAGGTTAAACCTGGTGACGCAGTATTGGGCCTGACCGAAGCCTGGATGGCTGAAAAGTATTTGACAATCGGAAAGATTGCCAAAGAAGAAGCCAAAGCCAGGCCTGAGCCCAAAACAAAGCAATTGGAGTTGATGAAAGTCCCCGCATCTAAAAAAGTTGCGGCCAAAAAACCTGTCGTGGAAAATAAAGTGTCACCCGCCAAAAAATCGACCGCAAAGAAACCTGTTGTAGAAAAAAAGACAGGACCTGGCTCAAATTCGGCTGGTAAGAAGCCTGTCAAGAAATCTTCAGGTGCTTAATCTGAGAATCCCTTTTCTCAGGAATCTTCGATCAGGGTGCTTTTGTTGCTGTTGGTATGGATCACATCACCGTGCATGAAGCCTTCCGGGTCTTTCTGGTATTGTTTCAGGCAATCGATTGTGCAGAAAAGCACCTCGCGACCTTTGTATAATACGCGCGGATAGCGGTAAGCATCTGCCAGGCGATCTCCGCAAGCGCTGTGAACTTCAGGTGATTTGTTTTGCATGTTGAATTTCCTGATAATGTCTGTTGACCTGAAATTGATTTGGATGAGGCTCGGGTTGTATTTCTGGAACCGGTTGGGATATCGGGCATATTATACTTTTTATGAAGAAAATTAGGCACGGTTCAGAACTAAAAAGTTGCACCTTTACAAATTGCTGAGAGACAGGCAGCCACTGAACGGATAAGATAGAGTTTGCGAACAAAATCCATTCGGACAGAGGCTACCTGCCATGACAGTTTATACGATTTCAGC
>JBBRWF010000702.1:0-2079 GCA_038249405.1 Anaerolineales bacterium | reverse complement strand
TTCATGATTCTAACTAATACGAACCGTTTTTAGTTTTTATTTTTCAGGTAGTTTAGGACAAACGCATTTAAATTTCTTGTGGGAGTTAATCCACATATATGTAATAAATCGTTGGAAGTGTGACTAACTTCTGTCCGTTCGCTGAAATGAATTGGACTTTCATCAATTATCCGCCAAACGAGTATAAGTGTCAACCGATAATCCGAGCAAGTCCAAAATTCGGGTCTGTAAATCAGACAGTGGCGTGACGTGGCGGATGACCTGGTCTGGCAAATGAACGATGGTCAGGAAGATGTTGTCAAATTGCTTCAATAGACGCTCTGCGGTAGGGTTGTCAATGCCCTTTTTGGGGTTGTTTTCAATCAAACCGGCCAATTTTTCCTGGTTGCGCTTGAGATTTCGGCGCACGACAAACTCAATCAGGGTTATAAACCGGACGGCCAGGCTTAACAAGTTGGTCAGGCCAGCCACCTGATCATCGCGCTGGATAAACAGCGGGTTGAGCGAGAGCGGTGTACCTTTCAAACGATGAAAACCACGTTCAACCAGCCACTCATTGCGATAAGTCAGTACAGCCTGCTCCAAAGTCAGTTGTTCAGCCGGGGCATCACTGACGTAAGCCCGCCAGCCGAACGTCTTGCGTAGTTCCGTAATGACTTCTTCTTGGCGAGTGACGGCGGTAATTTGGTAGCGCACGGTGACAATCTCGTGTTTGGGGCGCTCGGTGCTGCCACGCCCGCGCCCAATGTGCCTGGTTTGGCGCTTCTCCTGACGTTCAAAGGTATAAGCCAGCAGCCCGTCAACGTCATGTGCTTTCAAAATAGCTTCAGCGGCCTGTACCAACTTGGCTTCATCTTGCACCTGGCGTTTGCCGCGTGCCGGGGGCGGGGTCAAGGCCAATATTTTATCCGTGGCGTGCTGCAAGCGCTCTTCCAATCCCTTTTGCAAAGCCTGACGGTAACTCTGTGAGCGCACCACAAAAACCCGCTCGGTCCATTCTTGCACTTCCTGCGGGTGCTCTGCATCTATCGCGACTTCGGCGCTGATCGTGCGCTCGAACACATACCCTTCGGCAAACATTCGACGTTCGCCTTTCTCATTCTCTACTTCAATCGGTTGCAGGATGTTCGTTCCATTGTTCGCAGCTTCGATCCACCCAACCATTTCTTTTGCCGTATCCCCTTTCTGCGCCAGCGGACACAGGTAATGCTGGTTCAAGCGGTGAATGTGCGCCCGGGTTGCCAGCGCACTCATCTTGCTGTCCCCGACAAACAGCAATCCTACCCCATCGATGATTTTTAATACTCGATCCACCGCCGGAATGTACAACGGATCATCGGCGATATGGCCTGCCACCACATGGCTTACTAATGGCAACCCTAACGGATCCAACGCCGCCACCATCACTTTCACCTGCTTCAGGGTCGGGTCGTCTTTGCTGTAGCCAAACTGAAATAGACTATCTTCCCCACCCGCATGGTAGCCCGATACCGTTGTGGTATCCAATCGCACCCGTTTGGGTTCCAACTCATATACCCGTAGCATGTTGCGCCCCAATTCCGTCTCGATTGCCTCCCACGTCGCCGCTTTGCTCAGCCGGCGCAGCAGGAGCATCAACCGGTCATCGGTGAAGTCCAATTCCCCAACTTCCTGCCCGCTGATCCGCCGAATTGTTTCTCTGGCTTGCCGCACCCACGCCTGTACCGGCTGTTTTCGGTGGTCGCCCTCCGTGAGCATGTGTGCCAGCCAAATTGCTGCTATCCAGCCCCAACTCAGACCCTGGTGCAGCCCGTGCCGTTTCAAATGTTGATCGATTATCCCTGGCAGACCCAGGCGGATCATCATTTCAAGCAACAGCGGAAAATCATCCAACGATTCTGTGGTTATTTCGATCTCAGGTTTCATCCCTTGAGCTTATCAGATAATTCGCGATTTCACCTTATTTTTCAGCGAAAGATCTGATACTGTTCCACCTGTTCCACATTTGCTCACAGATGAAAATCGTCGAGAGGCGATTATGGATGAGATAATAGAGTCCGAAGCAAACGTGCTAATATTGCTCGGCGATAAGCCTATACA
>JBBRWF010000701.1:0-2083 GCA_038249405.1 Anaerolineales bacterium | reverse complement strand
GATGGCAGCCTGGGCAACCAGTTTGGTCATGGCAGCTTCTTCAGCCGTGCCGGTGCCATAAGCGTGCCAGAAGGTGACTTCGGTCACGGGTACAGCGGTGGCAGCCGGGGCTTCAGTGGCGGCGGGAGCAGCAGCCGGGGCTTCGGTGGCGGCGGGCGCGGCAGCCGGGGCTTCAGTAGCGGCAGGCGCAGGAGTGCCGCATGCAGCCAAAACAAAGGCAGCGACGAGCAGGATGCTGACGAGAGTCAGCAAAGACTTTTTCATTTCTCTTTCTCCTTGTGAATTTAGAAATGGCGTTGGAGAAGCCAGTTGCTTCTCTACAACTCTAATAGAATGGACAGTACGTTGAGAGTGTAGTGAGAAATATTGTATTTATTATCTCACATCTTTTCGCTCTGCAACTTGACGCAGTGCGATAGACAACGCCTGCACGATAGCGCCCATGCCCGATGAATGACGGCGGAGCACGGCGGTATTGATTTTAACAATGCGCGCAGAGGCTTGCAAGCTGCGCTGCAAAACTGTGTCGCGAATGGGTTGGAGCAGAAGATCGCCAATTTGGGCAACCCCGCCGCCAAGCACCACTGTGCGTGGATTGAAAAGATTGACGAGACCGGCAATTGCAATTCCCAGGTAACGACCTGCGCTTGCGATGATTTTTTGTGAAACGAGGTCGCCCCTGCGCGCGGCAGATGCAACATCTCTGGAAGTAAGTAATTCGATTGGACCCATACTGGAAAGCAGGGTGCGCTGAGTTTTTAGGACTGCTTCCCGCGCCTGGCGGGCGATTGCTTTTCCGCCAGCCAAAGCTTCGAGGCAGCCTGAGTTTCCACAGTCACAGAGAGGGCCGTTTTCTTCTATCGTCAGATGTCCAATTTCACCGGCGGAACCGGTGGCACCATGATAAATTTGCCCGTTCAGCAAAAGCCCAGAACCAATTCCGGTGCCTACTTTTATATACGCCAGGTGGTTTTCGCCACGACCAACTCCGTAGGCCCATTCGCCAAGGGCGCCAAGTTCGGCATCGTTGTTGAGGGAGACAGGAATTCCCCAGCGTGCTTCAAGATTTGCTTGAATGGGAAATCCATCCCAACCGGGCATAATGGGTGGGGCGTAAACCATACCTGCCTCGCTGGCAATTGGACCAGGCACGCCCAAACCAATTGCGCCAAGGTTTGTGATGGCCATCTGGTTTTTCTTAAGCATATCATCCATTAAGTTATTGGCCAATTTTATACATATTTCAGGGCCATCTGCTACGCAGAAGGGTACTTCGATCTCGTCGATTACCTGGGCGGCAAAATCTGTAAGGATAATAGAGATATGCGACGCGCCCATATCTATCCCAATCACATTTCCCCGGCTTGCATTGATTTCGAGGATGATCGGAGGGCGACCACTATGGCCGCTTCTAGATTCTGTTTCTCGAATAATATCGCAATTGATAAGATCGTTGACAATGGCAGTCATGGCAGCCCGGCTCAAATCCATACGTTGGGCCAGTTCTGCGCGTGAAATCCCGCCAGGGGTAAATCGAATTAGATCCAGGACGGTGTATTTGTTAACGTTCTTTATTATTTGTAAAGAAAGTGCCCATGCGAATTGGGTCATCTGCTACTATCCCTGCTTACTGGGGTGAAAAAGCCACCTTTTCGGCTTAATTTCTCACAAATATAATATCAAAATTTAAGAGTTTGTCAAGCATTCTAACAATGCCTTTTTTTGGGATTAGCAGTTATTCAATTTTGATGACCGGTTTACGATTGCTGCCGCCGCCTACGGGAACCGATTATTGATTGGTTTAGTAAATAATCGTGTATAAATGACAAAAGGCTGAACCTGAGATATTCCACTTTACAGGTTGAGCCTTTTGATTATTCAGAAACTAAACTAATTATTTTACGCGCAACGCATCCCATCCGGCGTATTGGGCAGAATCGCCCAATTCAAATTCGATACGAAGCAATTGATTGTACTTGGCTACCCGGTCTGAGCGAGCCGGGGCGCCAGTTTTTATCTGACCAGTGTTGAGAGCTACTGCGAGATCGGCAATAGTGGCATCTTCGGTTTCGCCGGAGCGGTG
>JBBRWF010000700.1:0-2108 GCA_038249405.1 Anaerolineales bacterium | reverse complement strand
TACAGCGGCGACCGAACAGATGGCAGCCAACTCGACTGAACTGACGCAGGCGATTGAGAACATTGCGAGTGTGAGCGAAGAGAACAGCGCGGCGGTGGAGGAAGTTTCGGCTTCGACTGAGGAAGTCTCGGCGCAGGTGGAAGAGGTCTCAGCTTCGGCGTCTGCGATGATGGAAATGGCAGAGGCTTTGCAGGCGGTTGTGGCGCAGTTCAAGCTGGAGGCTGGAAGCAACCGGGCTGCACTCAAAAGCGCGCAACCAGTTGCGGCTAAAAGGTCTAAATAAGTGATGTATGGTTGGGATGGGATCATTTTGTTCCAGTTTTGCGGTGAGTGAACTGCCGGTAGGAGGTTGGCAACCAACCAGCCTGTTATTTAAAGCAGCGGAATTACCTTATGATTTTATTCGTATTTATACGTATTTTATAGCGTTTATGCTCGATTTTTGGTTTGTAAGAAACAAAATTGGTGCTATTAAGTAGTTTTCGGAGAATGGTTTAGGTACTTAAACGAATTGATTATCATCTTTTTGAATTTATACTGATCGCATACGATGGCACAGATAGCTTAAAGTGGTCTGGTATTTTATCTCAACAAGGAGAAATAACATGGCATGGTTTAATGATCTAAAAATGGGAACAAAGTTGCTGGGCGCATTTCTTGTGCTGGTGATACTGGTGGGGGGAGTACTGGGCGGGTTGGGATACTACAACCTGTTAAATGTTAATGCGGTGGTGCTGGAGATCACTGACCAGCGCTTACCTTCCGTGCAAAATGCCACTGGCGTGGAACGCTACGCGCTGCGCACCATTCTGGATGAGAAGCAGTATCTGCTGGGCACAAACGACTCCAGGGTTGACCAGTCTCAATTCCAGAAATCCGCGATGTCCAATATTGATGAGATCATCAAGTATCTGGATGCGGTGGATGCGGTTGCAACCAAGTATAACGACCAGGATCTGCTGGCGAAATCGAAGGAAGTGCGCACGGTAATCCTGCAGTACAAGGAACTGTACAACCAGGGGGTTGCCAAGCTGACCGAAAATGCCGCGGCGGCCAAGGTGATGGCGGATAACGGTACCAAGGTTACCGACCTTTCGCGGGCGTTCTTTAACAGCAAGACCGGGTTGACAGATGAAGTAACCTTGAAGCAGATCCCGATCCTGGTGGACATTTGGGATACGGCGCTGGAAACCCGGCTGAACCAGAACAAATACATGTTGTACCGGGACCGGAAGTATTACACCGCTTTGCAAGACGGCATTACGAAACTGGGCACACGCATCTCCGACCTGGAGAAAGTCACCACGGACCCGGCGGACATTCAAAAGATCAATGAAGCACACTCTGCCACGAATGAGTATTATAAGGCAGCCCAAACCTGGGTTGCGAATGATGATGAACTGACCGTCATTCTGGCGCAGATGAATACCATTGGCTTGAAAGTGCAGGAAAACGCCATGGCAGCCGAGGATGCGGGTTGGCAGGCTGCTGAAACCAGCAAAGCAAGCGCAGCCGGGGTGGTTGCCACGGCCACCACTCTGACGCTGGCAGCGGTTGGTATCGCCATTCTGATTGGCGTGCTGTTGGGCTTGTTTATTTCGCGCAGCATCACCGTTCCGCTGGGTGTGCTGGTGGGCGCGGCGCGGGCGCTTTCAGTAGGCGACCTGGCGCGCGATATGAGCGACGCGGAGAAGGATAAGGCGCGCAAACGCAAGGATGAGATTGGTGAGATTGGCCAGGCGTTTGATAAACTGATCAACTATATGCAGGGCATGGGCGCTGCTGCCACCACCATCGCCAGGAAAGATCTGAGCGTCTCGGTGACAGCCAACTCTGCCAAAGATGAACTGGGGACTGCTTTTGCCGCGATGGTCGAGGGTTTGCGCGACGTGATCGGGCAGGTAAAAGAAAGCGCGGAAGCAGTCACGACCGCGGCCGGGCAGCTGGCTACGGCATCTGAACAGTCTGGCGAGGCGACCGGGCAGATTGCAACGACCATTCAGCAGGTGGCGCTGGGCCCAAAAATCTTTCTGAAACAAAAGGCAGCCTAAGCATCACAGCTGCAACAATTAATACCCAAAATGAAAAGCGCGATAACCACCTTCGTG
>JBBRWF010000699.1:0-2119 GCA_038249405.1 Anaerolineales bacterium | reverse complement strand
TGAGCGTCCAAGCCCGCGTAGCGGTTCTCAAGGTCGAAAAATCCAGGCTGGCCCATCGCTCACTCCAGTGTTCCCGCGCGTCCAGCGCGCAAGACTCTGAATCCGATTTCAACCGCTCAGGGAAGGCCTATTTTTCGAGGTGCCCTGAAATCAATTTCATCAATATTCATTATTTGAATAATATAAATTGGGCAAGTTAGCTTGTCAAGCTAGTCGCCGAAGGTCCAATCTTCAAAAGGAACAAAAATATACGGCCTACCAAAACCGGTCAGCCTAATAGGGAGCGAAATCATGTCAGACAGTGAAACTCTGGACAAACCAAAGATCATCATGCCGCCAAGTCCATCAACTGCCATGATTGGTCACCATCATATTACTATCGGAGTAGGAGCGCCCCAAGAGGATTTCGATTTCCACACCAAAGTACTCGGTTTCAAATGCGTAAAGCGCACGTTGTTTTACGATGGCCCATTGCCAATCTACCATTTCTATTATGGTAATGACCTCGGCAATGAAGGCACACTCATCACCACTTTTCCTGTCGCCCATATTGGCGTCAAAGCAACCAAGGGTTCTGGGCAAATTGAACGGTTTGGCCTTTCTGTGCCCAAGGATTCACTAGATTACTGGAACAAGAGATTACACGAATTCGGCTTTGATGTTAAGGAAACCAGTAGATTTGGAGAGACCCACTTAGACTTTGTATCCCCGCATCAAATCAATATGTCACTGGTTGGCGTTGATGATGATAGCCGGGCTCCGCACAGTTCAGGCCCCGTCCCTGCTGAAAATATGATACGTGGTACTCACAACATTGCTGTTTCAACCCGTGAATTGGAGTTCATGGAAGAGTTTATGCAAGTTGCATGGGGTGCTAATCGTGTGGCTGATGAGAGTGGAAATGTGCGTTACGATATGGGTAACGGCGGTTCGGGGACATACACAGACTTTATAGTGGAGCCTGACCGTAAGGCTGGCAGTTGGATAGTCGGTGAGGGGGCAGTCCATCATATGGCATATAACTGCCCTGATAAAGAGACGCAGTTGAAGATAAAATTCTTCGTCGAAGGGTTGGGCTACACCGATTTTTCGGACGTTAAGGATCGTGGATATTTTGATTCTATCTATGTCCGCACCCCATCAGGTGCGCTTTTTGAAGCATGTGTTTCCCACGACCCTTCATTCTTGTGCGATGAGCCGCTTGAATCGCTGGGCACTCGGTTGATGATGTCGCCTCAGATTGAAGCTAACAAGGAAGAGGCATTGAAAATAATAGGAATTGTTGAGGGATAATTATTTCAATTTTTTGCGTCTGGCAAAATGCTTCCAAAAATAATGGCATGTGACTCACATCAAATAACAAGCAAAATTTCCGGGGAGGACATTACAATGAATAGTGTAGAAAATCGCATATCTACACCAAGGATCATGCTGAAGTCACTGTTACGTGTTTCTTGCAGTATCGCAGCATTAGGACTAGCCAGCCAGGCCTGTGCCAATGCTCAAAATACGGAACCGGCTGCAGAAGAGCAACGAGGTGGTATTCAAACCATCGTGGTGACAGCGCAAAAGCGGGCTGAAAATGTTCAGGATATCCCTCTTTCAGTCACAGCCATTGGCACTGAGCAATTGGAAAACACCGGTTTTGATAATCTTGCAGATCTTTCCAAATTATCTCCATCGTTACAGTTAAGCAATTTCGGTCCAATCGCCTTTGTTACGTTGCGGGGTATTGGTAACGAAAACACCACTGCGGGTGGTGACCCCGGCGTGGCGCTTCATTTTGACGGTGTTTATCTGGGCCGCCCTGTCGCGACGCTTTTCACGGCGTTTGATACAGAGCGCGTGGAAGTCTTACGCGGGCCGCAGGGAACCCTTTATGGCCGAAATGCAACCGGCGGCTCGATTAACTACATCACGCAGAAGCCGACCAATGATTTTGAGCTTCTTGGCGATGTAACTTACGGTAATTTTGACCGTATTCGGGCGCGCGCTGCTGTTAATGTGCCGATTAGCGACTCGATATCGACGCGTATAGTCGGCTTCGTTGAGGACCGAGACGGCTTTACAGAGAATATATTCCCGGGGCGGGATAACGCAAATGACGCCGAAAACTGGG
>JBBRWF010000698.1:0-2145 GCA_038249405.1 Anaerolineales bacterium | reverse complement strand
GACCAGGGATCACCGTCGCTGGGTGGTCGGCGCGAATGGGCGAGGAGCCATTCATATAGCCGAGGGGCGCGCCGCTGCCAGTCGCCGTGCCGAGATGGGGGTTGTCGACACCAAAGACGACCAGGTTGTCAAAGCCGGTGCCGGGTGAGTTGTTGGAAGCCGCGCCAAAGACCGAGCCGCCCGCCTCCACCCCGGTCATAAAGGGGGCGAGTTCCATGCCATCGTTGGGGTTGGCAAAAAGCAAGGATGGATTGTAGTTGCTCGCGGCTGCGGCTGCCTGGTAGGTCGGTTCGCGCCCGGCCACGGTAACGGCCATGTTGGCGCCGTTGCCACTCTGGTCATTCCAGGTGGTGACGTTGGCACCATCGACTGTCGTGCTAGTGCCAGCGTCGGCTTTGACCCACAGGCGCAGGTTGGCATCAATGCCGCCAGGGGCGGGCAGGGCCGCCTGGGCAGTCATTGGTGCGCCGAAAAGTGGCTGGGCAAATTGCACCAGGTCGGCGGCGCGCTCGGCCAGCCAGCCGCCCAGCCCCGCGGATTGGGCGGCAGCCTGCGCCATCTGCGGCGTGGGCTGGATGGCCGCCACCGTGCCCACGCCGAGCACAGTGGTGATCTGAACGAAGATCACGAGCCAGGTGACCAGATAGTGAAGGCGTGGTTTCGTCTTACGCTTATGTAAATGATTGATCATGTTAAACTCCTGAATAGTAATGATGAACTACGTGTTGCGTGAATTTGGTTTTTGCTTGACTGCCTGCGTTGCCCATGCGCCAGGACGAGCGTTGTGATGGCGTTGCCGGGTGTGTTATACTGGTCATGGTTGAGCCGTA
Organism: Anaerolineales bacterium; assembly: GCA_038249405.1. Lineage (GTDB taxonomy): Bacteria > Chloroflexota > Anaerolineae > Anaerolineales > Villigracilaceae > UBA5195. The sequence continues at coordinate 1,315 of JBBRWF010000698.1, read as the reverse complement.
CTCTAGTAGCTTTGGTTGACTTAGAAAGGACATAGCGATGACCCTCTCGGATATAATTCAAGATATTCATGCCTGTGAAGAGGACATGTTGATGTATGAGCGCAAGTATGGCATCAGAACCCAGACGTTTTATACTGCCTACAGCGCCGGTGAAGAGCCGCCGTCGATTAGTTGGCTGGGCGATTGGAATGACTGGGCCGCGGCCTATGAAATCTGGCAGCGTCGCCAGGTGCAATATCAGGCTGCCATCGATGCGCTCCAACAACAAACTCCCTTGATCACCTTGATTGAAAAGGCGGCGCGCCGTGAATCCCTTCCTATCCCTGCCTGAATATGAAGAATTCATTTACACTCTCGCTCAGCGCTATCCGTCAATTCAAGTTTCCACGCTGGTGGTTGTACGGCGTGGCGCTTTGCAGGCAACGGTCGCTGGTACACTTACCTTTGCCGCCGGCTACCAACTGGTTGTGCGTGAGCGTCTGACAGCTGAGTATGGAGCGGTAACGCTCGAACGCTACAGTTATGAAGGCTGGCACGATCTGGGAATTTTGTATTGGTATGATTCGCAAGCGCATCCCCATATCCCGGAACTGGCTTCGACGCATCCACATCACAAGCACATCCCGCCCGACATCAAACATCATCGGATTCCTGCCCCCGGGTTGCGTTTTACCCAGCCGAATCTGCCCTTCCTCATTCAAGAAATCGAACAACGCCTCCCACCTTCCACCGCTTAAGCGCTGTAGCCGCCGCGCGCCTGCGCCAGTGGCGGCGTGGGCTGGATGATGGTCGGCGTGCCCACGCCCAGCGCCGCGGTGAGCTGAACGAGTTTGGTTTTAAAATATTTAGATTTGGACATGCAATACCTCCAGAACAGGATGGGGCCGGCAAAGGCAAGTGCTCTGCTTTGCGCTATTGTGTAACAAGTGAGTCAGCGGTCTCCAACAACCAGACCGGAAGCGCTGGTCTGTTCAACAATTCTGCTTTCGCACCATTGGACTCAGACTTATTATCTACTTCTGCGGGCTTTTTACATCCACCAAAACGCTTAATCTTGCCTGTCGGTGCGTAGTACCTATGTACTGACCAAACGACCCGCATGTAGTGCTCCTAAATCAGCTGTAAATTGCAGGGAGCATTCTCTAATCGGGTACCCCTGGCTGCCACCGCTGATTTAGGAACTGGCGTCACGCCAAGCATGACTTGGTTGGGTATGTTATTTATACTGGGTATTATTCTGAGCATAGCGATGGGTAGACCCCTTGGTGGGCTGAATCAAGCTGACATTGAACGAAATTATGCAAGATATTCACGT
>JBBRWF010000697.1:0-2152 GCA_038249405.1 Anaerolineales bacterium | reverse complement strand
TATGTTTATCCCCATCCCCTTCCGGTGGTCGAAACCCAGAAACTCAGTGCCTATCCGGGCTGCTACGCGCTGTCCAAAGTATTGGAAGAAAGCATGCTCGAACAATATTACATGGGTGCATCTCTGAAAAGCTGGAAAGGTATTAAATAAAGTAGACTCACGTCAAAAGTAATGTTCAGCGAAAACCTTACGGAAGACGGAGTCTACGAATGGAATTTTGCCACGAAGAAGAACATTTGCACAGTCCTGCAACGCAGCGAATATTGGAATACACCCGAATTCAGCGCGAGAAATGGATAGAACCAGCTTGTATATCAGGCCTGCAAGATTTTGAGAAATTTGAGCAGGATATACACACATTAGTGATGGCCTTGGAGTGTGAGTTGGTGAGCGAAGAGTTAAGCCGGTACGATATGAAGTCTGAAGGAATTGTTATAGACGGTGAATACTATCGTCGTGGCACGAGTTCTCCAGAGATGTATCTGACTACGGCGGGTCGCATAAGAGTAGAACGCCACCTATACAATGCAGAAAAGCCACAAGGCAAAAGCATCTGTCCGCTGGAGTTATGCAGTGGAATTATTGCTGGCTATTTCACACCTCGTGCGGCGCGTCAGGGAGCATTTGCGATGGCGCTCCTAACCTCGAGCGAAAGCGAAGCCTTGTTTGGTGAGATTGGCAACATGCAGCCTTCACGTTGCAGTCTGGATCGACTAACAAAGGCGCTTTTGCCACATTGGGAAGCTAATCGTGCGGATTGGGAAACACGATTGCGCCAAAAAGAGACCGTACCAGCCCATGCTAGAATAATTGCGATTTCGGTGGATGGGGTCATGGCACCCATTCGGGGAGCTGACAAACAAGAAAAAGCAGGGCAACCCGGGAAACATGCCAGCGGACCAACCGGTTATAAGGAAGTTGGCTGTGGCACAGTTAGTTTGTATGATCAGGAAGCCGCGCGATTACAAACCGTGCGCTATGCGCGGATGCCACAAAGTAGAAAAGCAACCTTGCAACAACAGTTGACAACAGAAGTTACCAGCATTTTGGCTTTGAGCCCGGATTTACTTCGGGTTCACCTGGCAGATGGCGCCAAAGACAACTGGCGTCTCATGAATGCGATTGAAGCCCACCTGCCCATGCCGCTTGAGGCTCCTATTGAAATTGTGGATTACTTTCATGCGTGTGAACATTTGAAACGAGGCTGTGATGCAATTTGGGGCGAAAGCACCCAGGCAAGTAAGGATTATTTTGATCATCTGAAAGCGAGGCTCAAAGAAACCGATAAGGGTGCAACACTCATCATGCGTACCTTACGCCTCCAACATAATATGGCCAAAGGCAATAGACGCAAACGCCTGGCGGCAGAATTGACTTACTTCCAAAATCAGCAGCAGCGCATGCACTATCCTGATTACATTCGCTTGAACCTGCCTATTGCCAGTGGCGTAATGGAAGCCAGTTGTAAAACGCTTGTTACTCAACGCTTGAAACGTTCTGGAATGGCCTGGACAAACGACGGAGGTCAGGCTATCCTGACCCTGCGGAGTTTGATCCAAAGTAACCGCTGGTCACTAGCCTGGAAGTTGCTGAGTGCTGATTTTCGAAAAATTATCAAAGCACCGATCCAACAAAACCAGCGCAAAGTGCGTGCCCTTGTCACCCAGCCGTTCACGTTACCGCGCGCTAATAAACCGGCTGTTTTGAGCGATTATGCTTCTTTGCCGCTGGCTGGGTGAAATTAACAATTTTATAGAGATGCACCCATGTGACATTATCAAAGTAAATACCTTTTTTAATAAGGAGTTGGAAAGTGGGAGAGAAGAGTTACTATGCTGCCGTTGTGGGTGCTGGTCCGGCAGGAATGTTTGCTGCCCGTGAATTGGCTCGCAGTGGTGTAAAAGTTATAATCTTTAACCGTGATATCAAACCGGGCGGATTGGCTGAATACGGCATCTACCCCGATAAATTTGCTATGAAGGAAGCGCTGCGCAACCAATTCAAACAGATTTTAGATACTCCCGGGATCAGTTATTTTGGCAATCTTACAGTCGGGGTAGAGGCTGACCTGACCCTGGATGATTTACGCGCGCTGGGTTTCCAGGCCGTCCTGGTGACGGTTGGCGCTCAGGGGACAAAATGGCTGGGGCTG
>JBBRWF010000696.1:0-2159 GCA_038249405.1 Anaerolineales bacterium | reverse complement strand
GGGCAACAGTCGCAACTGGAGCCTGAGTAGGGGCCTCGGTGGCCGGGGCGCCGCACGCGCTCAGCACCAGGCTGGCGACGACGAGCAGGGCAAATACAACAAACAGGTTCTTACGCATTTCTTTTCTCTCCTTGAGAATTTCTCGGTTTAGATTGATAACTTCCCGCGCAATAAACGGGACTACTAAGTAATTTTCCCATGTACTTATTAATGACAATAGAAGAACTGTTTAATAAATGATTAACAATTGGTAAATTTCTACGTTTTCTGCAATATTTTCCAGTCCCAATCACCTAAAGTTGGGATGGCAGAATACATGGTCAGATCAAGCTGAATGGGAGTGATGGAAACATAACCACAAGCTACTGCCCCAACATCTGTACCTTCTTCAGGCGTGCCCGTGGGTGCATCCCCGCCAATCCAGACATAGTTGCGCCCACGCGGATCGACACGCCGGTCAAGACGATCGCGATATACACGCAGCCCCTGACGGGTGATGCGCAACCCTTTGATTTCGGCAAGGGGCAGATAAGGCACGTTGACATTGAGCAGCATACCAGGTTGAATCTTACGCTGCACAGTTTTTTCCACAACCTGGCGCGCAATCGTGGCCGCACATGAATAATCCAGCGGTTCGCGATTCTTTTCATTGGTACCTAAAGAAAAGGCAATACCTGGTACATCCCAGATAATGGCTTCCATAACTGCGGTAACCGTACCAGAGTAAGTTACATCATGCCCAAGATTGGCCATTGGGTTGATACCAGAAACCACTAAATCGATTTTCTCGTCAATAAAGCCCAACAGGGCGAGTGCCACGCAGTCAGATGGTGCGCCGTCACTGGTCAGCGCAGTACTGCCGTCAGCCAGTATGACTTCCTTCACGCGCAGCGGTCGATCTAATGTCTTGACATGCCCACCGCCAGACCAGTTGCGGTCTGGCGCCAGGATGGTCACATCTGCCAACTTGCGCATTTCCTGGGCCAGGGCCAACAAGCCAGGCGCAAAAACACCGTCATCATTGGTAACCAGAATATGTTTAATGCTGGTCATGTGCATTCATTTCTGATTGTTTCATATTTTGCCTGCGATACTGAAGCGTATCCAGGCTGACAACGACAATTAATGTAACGATTGAAAATCCGAGTACCAATTCCATTTTAGCTCCTATTGCGCCATAGCCGAGTTGATATGAGCCGGGACGCTCAAGATGTAACCCGCCACCCACTTACTAAGAACACGAGCTGCGCCCCATTCCGGGCCTTTTTGCACCAATGTCGTGCCAGTCCACAGGGCAGAAACCAAATCTGAGAGGCTGTTACCGGGGAAGATCGTAGCACCCAGACCGATGGCTTCCAGCACATGCGCATCACTACTGCCAGTCTGTGAGACACCCGAATGTTCGGCCAGGATTTTCGAAGCCGTGTTCCCATTCCGGTCCAGGGTGGTGGCATTGTAGGTTTCAATTCCAATCAGGATGCGGGCAGTCACATCATCACGCAAGGCTTGGCGGATGGAAAAAGCGCTCAGGCTTTTCATGCCCATGCCACCTGCCATCGGATGCGGTGCAACGCAAAATCCATCCTGCTCACCCACACGTAAAAGCGTTTCTCGCAGTGAAAGCCCGGCAGGAATAAGCTTACGGATCGAGAGTGCCAGCAGGTCGCCTTCGGCGGTGGTGATCTCCACGCCAGGAATAACTTGAATGCCAATTTGCGGGGCAAGTTGCTCGGCTAGAAGGGCCCCACGGATCTCGTCGTGGTCGGTTATGGCAATAATATCCAGCCCAATTTGTTTGGCGCGTTTAAGCACAGCCGGGACAGTGGCAGTGCCGTCGTAACTATAAATCGTGTGCATATGTAAATCAGCAAGTCCCATATTTTCTCCTTTAGTCTTCACCAGTGTAGCTTTAAACAATTAACACCCCTAAAACGGGGCGTTAACAATGAGTAAAGAGATTGTTAGCTATACAAAACAGTCACCCTTCAAAACGATACCATCCGCCGCGCAAGGTAGTAATTCGTAGGGGGTGAGTGGAATCAGGCTCGATATTTTGTCGCAGCCAGCGCACGTGAACATCGAATGTTCGAGTGTCACCGCCATAATCCCAACCTCAAACGCGCTCCAGAATAAATTCACGCGTATGCATTTTGCCTTTG
>JBBRWF010000695.1:0-2164 GCA_038249405.1 Anaerolineales bacterium | reverse complement strand
GGTGATGATCGGCGAAGGTGAAGCGGAATTTGATGGCAAGCTTATTACCGGGCGGGAGGCTATGCGCCTGGCCGGGTTGGACCCTGTGGTTCTGGCCGCCAAAGAAGGCCTCGCGCTGACCAACGGCACTTCTGTGATGTGCGCGCTCGGAACAATGGCTGTTTATCGCGCAGAGCGCTTGAGCCGTACTGCCGATGTCGCGGGCTGCCTGAGTCTGGAAGCGCTGAACGGTACCACACTGGCTTTTGACGCCCGCATCCATGCCCTGCGCCCGCACCCGCGCCAGGTGGAATGCGCCGCTTACCTGCGCAGCCTGCTGGCTGGCAGCCAGTTTACCCGTCAGCATGATTCCACCAATGTACAGGATGCCTACACCCTGCGCTGTATTCCCCAGGTCCACGGTGCTGTGCGGGATGCTATCGCCTATGCGCGTTGGGTGATTGAGATCGAGTTGAACGCAGTCACGGACAACCCCCTAATTTTTATTGAAGAGATTTCTGGCGAAATTACGGTTCTTTCAGGGGGGAATTTCCACGGCGAGCCAATCGCCATTGCAATGGATTATCTGACCATCGCCATCACAGAACTTGGCAATATTTCTGAGCGGCGCATAATGCGCCTGACGGATGGTGCCAGCAACTCGCACGTCCTGCCGCCCTTCCTGACCAGAAATGGCGGCTTGAATTCTGGCTTCATGATCACGCAATACACCGCGGCTGCTCTGGCAACCGAGAACAAAGTCCTTTCCCATCCCGCCAGTGTAGATACCATCCCCACTTCCGCCAATGTCGAAGACCATGTAAGCATGGGCAATACGGCTGCACTCAAAGGCCGCCAGGTTTTGGATAATGTTGAACATATTCTGGCGATTGAATTGATGGCCGCCACGCAGGGAGTTGACTTTCGGCGTGAAATGCAGGGGGATGGTGCCGCTCTTGGCAAAGGCACAGCCCCAGTCTACACACTTATTCGCAGCCATGTGCCGTTTATTGAAGTGGATACCGTCATCTACCCCTTCATCAATGCAGTCAAAGCGCTGATCGTTTCTGGCCAGGTGGACCAGGTTGTGACTGAAGCTATAGGCTAAAAAACCCTGCCGGTCGGTGTTGTACTGCACCCAGAGTGGTTGGTCAAGACCAAGTTCATGCCGCATGCGCGCCACCGTTTCAACGGTAGCTCCCGGGCAGGCTGGCAAATAATAGACCAGCTTAAAAGTAACGATGGATATCCCGAACAACACCACCACGGTATGAAACTGCTGCTCTTGGGGGAGTGTTAGCTTCCGTGAAAGAGCATCCGGCGTAGACGATCCAGGTCGCCAGCTGCTTCCAAACCAGCGTTACGACCTTCATCCTCGAACAGGATCTGACTGCCTCGTGAATTGCGCTGGCTCAGGCGAACCGAAACTCGCGCATCCAGGGTTTCCGCAATACGGCGATCCATTCCACTCGGGGTAGGCGCAATGAGCAGGCCGCCCTGAGCCCGGGAGGCAATCATTTCCAGTGTATAACTCCGATTGGTTACTTCCCAACGTACCTGGTCTGTGCTTATATCAAGCACGCGGGTATGCGCGCCAGTATAAGTTGCAAAGCGGTAGAGTTGGTTGTTGTGCCACAAGCCGACGATGAAACCCGGGAAAAAAGTGCCGAGCCAGGGAATAATCGCAATCGAGGCCGTCAGACAGGTATTGGCATGTTTAAAATGATTGGTTTGGGTCCAGATCCAGGCGGATGGAAAAGAGCGGCCCCAATCCTTTTCGATGTAACCACGCCCGCCCGTTAAATTACAAATCTGACCGCCAAGATCCAGATCACCGTCCAGGCCGTGATTAAAACTGACGACCCCGTGATAGCATTCCATAAATGGCATCCATGCATACCAGCCCATAATCCCTGGAGAAAAGGGCGTTACCGGCCAGGGGCTGGGCACCGGATCGTGAAACTGGATCTCGCCGCGCAGGGTCCGCTGAGAATCATCAATATCGAGTGTTATGCCCGACTGGGTAAAATGATTCGGGCCAATGCGAAGATCAAAACCTGATTTGGCTGCCTGAAATTCTCCAATAGGATATTGATGATAGCTCACTAGTCCAGAAGCGCCATCCAGCACCTGGATAAACGCATGATTCTCCCGATGATCACGCGCATGGAAAACCCCGGGAATC
>JBBRWF010000694.1:0-2177 GCA_038249405.1 Anaerolineales bacterium | reverse complement strand
TGGAAAGTATGGTGGGGAGAATATCAATGTTGCCCGTCAATGAATAAACGTCCTCCCGTTTGGTCTGCCCGGGCGCATGTATTATCAACGGAATTTTAAGAACCGATTCGTACATCAGGTGAAACCCATGTCCAACAAATCCGCGCTCAAAAAGTTCGCCATGGTCAGCCGTAAAGATCAGATAACTATTTTCCAGGATGCCGCTTTCGTTTAGTTGAAGGATCAATTTTCCGAACTCATCATCGATCTGGGCAATCTGCCGGTCATAAAGGTCTCTTTGCCCGCGCATAAAATCATCCTGCAACCCGGCTGACATTGGGTGAACAGGCTTCACAACAGGCCTATACCCATCATCGCGGAATAATGTTCGATAATCAGTGCGAGGTCTGTAGGGGAAGTGAGGTGAATATAAATGAAAATAAGCAAAGTAGGGTGATTTTTCAGAATCAAGCCGTGATAATTCTGAATACACGCCATCGTAAACATCTTCATTCAAATATGGGATCAGATATCCGGGGTCCATAATCTCCGGGGCGCCTTTGGGATATCTAATTCTTTTTGGGTTATATGCTGTGTTTAAGACATTGCTTTTATTTTGATAACCAATTAGAGATGACCCGGCTATCGAATTGTTTTGAGCAGGAAACAAGAAATCATCCACTGCTATCGAGGCAAGAGCGCGGTCTTTTTCAAACATTCCGATCAAAGGGTTTTGTTGCATCAAGCTGTATGCGGAAGGATGCAAAAAACGATCAACATCCTTATCATATTGACCCATCAGACGATCAGGCCATGGGTTTTGAGAGAAGGCAAAACGAAAGTATTCGGAACCCAGAAGTGTATATGGATTATTGTGTACAAACTCCGACCTGACGAGTCCACCATAATTGATGGCGCGATGCTTCCACGGAATCATCCCCGTCAACATGGATGCGGTTCCGGTGGTCGTAAAGTTTCCGCCACTGTAGTGGTTGTGAAAAACTGTGGAGCTTTGGGCAAAAGCGTCAATGTTGGGTGTTGTCAGCCTGGGATAACCATGCAAAGACAAATGCCTTGCTGAAAATGCATCCCACAAGATAATAATAATATTTGGTTTCGTGCTGTTCGCCAATTTCAGCGGCACTGGCCGCCTGGTAGCCAACACACCGGCAAATGTGGCGCCGGCAACCTTGAGGAAATCACGCCTGGATAGCTGCGTCATTTTCCGCCTAGTAAATATTACGCACGATCACAACGACTATTGATATAAAGCTTAAGGGCAGGTAAATGTAGAAAAAAACAGCAGCCCGTTCAGCGATGCCGCCAAGAATATTTTTAATCCAAGCATTCTTTGGAGCCAATACTGCTACGAGAATTCCCACAGAAAGTGTTATTGCCCACCACAACAATTCACTGCTTAAAAACGCATCAATATCTTCGTAGGTTTGAAACAACACCAGTCTCAACATGGATGAAATCAGCACGATCAGCACCGCCAATATCGAACGTGCTTGAAATTCATCCTTGTTCTTCAAAGGGAGAAATATCGTGAAGTGTAGAAACAAAACTCCAACAAGCAAAAATATACTCTCCAATAGATTTAAGGAGAATGAGTATGCATAAATTGACAGTATCTGATCAATGGTCAGGTAGAACATCCACGAAGGGAGTTTATAGAATGAAGTGACTAATGTCCAGGAATAAACGAGGAAGACGATTACCGCATAGACACCCCAAACACTTTTCCTATCGGGCAGTCTCTCGCTAAACAGCCTCGTCAATCTCTGCTGGGCACTCCCGATCATTTGGCCTTGCCCTGATTTGCAACTGCCGCAGCTTTCTTTGCGGCTTCATCCGCGTCACCAAGATAATAATTCTTGATGGGTTTTAGATCTTCGCCCAACTCATAAACCAGCGGCAAGCCTGTTGGAATGTTAAGCTCGGTGATTTCTGCTTCAGAAATATTATCGAGGTATTTCACCAATGCGCGAATGGAGTTCCCATGCGCAACGATCAAAACACGCCTGCCAGATTTGATATCAGGCACAAGCGTGGAATGCCAATAGGGCAAAACACGGTCCAGCGTAATCTTAAGTGACTCGGTGGCTGGCAACTGTTCGGGAGTCAATGAAGCGTACCGACGATCAAATTTCGGATGGCGCTCGTCAGTCAATTCCAAGGCTGGGGGCGGAACATCG
>JBBRWF010000693.1:0-2183 GCA_038249405.1 Anaerolineales bacterium | reverse complement strand
GCCTGCCAAAATTTACGCCAACGAGGGCCTGGCTCAGGTTCTGTTCTTTGAAGCCGACGAGGAATGTGAAACCTCTTACGCCGATAAAAAGGGCAAATACCAGAAGCAGCAGTCCATCGTTCTTCCCAAACTCTAACATGTTTACCGACCGCGTCAATACGCTCGAAGCTGAGGGCGCCTACGCCGTGCTGGCGCGTGCCCAGGCCCTGGAAGCTCAGGGCCGTGACATCGTCCACCTGGAATTGGGCCAGCCCGATTTTTCCACACCTGCCAACGTGCGCGAGACCGGCATTCAAGCCATTCGTGACGGCCAGACGCGTTATGTCGCCGCGGCGGGCATCCTGCGTTTTCGTGAGACAATCGCCGAATATGCCGGTCGTCAGCGCGGCATCTCCATCCATCCCGAGCAGGTGGTGGTTTCACCAGGCACCAAGCCCGGCCTGTTTTTCCCGCCTCTCGCGCTGGTCGCCCCCGGTGACGAAGTCATCTACCCGGACCCTGGCTTCCCCACCTATTCGGCGGTCATCAAAGTCACCGGTGGTGTACCGGTTCCCATTCCTCTCCGCGAAGAAAATAGTTTTTCTTTCGACCTGGATGTTTTTGACGCGAAAATTTCAGACAGTACCAAGCTTATCATCCTGAATTCGCCATCCAACCCCACCGGCGGCGTTATTCCGTATGCCGATCTGAAACATATTGCCGAAAAAGCCCAAAAGCACAATGCCTGGGTGCTTTCAGATGAGATTTACGCCCGGTTGGTGTATGACAACCTGGATGTCCCGTACATCTCCGCTTTTGACGGCATGCAGGAGCGCACCGTCATCGTCGACGGTTTCTCCAAGACCTATGCCATGCCCGGCTGGCGTTTGGGCTACATGATCGCTCCCAAAGCCCTGGCTGAAAGGCTTGAGCTGCTCATCACCCATTCCGCGGGCTGTACAGCTGCCTTCACCCAGATCGCCGGGATCGAGGCTCTCACTGGGCCGCAGCAAGTCATTGCCGATATGCTCGCGCAGTACCAATCGCGTCGCGAGCGTGGACTGGCCCTGCTCAATGCCATTCCGGGTCTGGTTACGCAAAAGCCGCAGGGCGCCTTTTACCTGTTCCCCAACATCAAGTCTTTCGGCCTGTCTTCCGCCGAGTTGGCCCGCCGCCTGTTGGATGAAGCCGGGGTGGCGGTTCTGGCGGGCACCGATTTTGGCGCGGGCGGCGAAGGCTATCTGCGCCTGGCCTACGCCACCTCGCTCGAGAAAATCGAATCTGGCATTGGCCGCATGGCAAAATTCTTTGCAGATCTGAAGCAGTCCTGAAATCGTTGACTTTGCCCCAGAGATCGCAACCCGGCGGGAATTGGTTATGAAAAACCCCAGCCCTAAATTCTTTCTGATCATGGGTGTCTCTGGCAGCGGCAAAAGCGTGGTTGGCAGATTACTGGCTCAGAAGCTGGGCTGGGATTTTTTTGATGCCGATGATTTCCATCCACCTGCCAATATCGCAAAAATGGCGAGCGGCTTGCCGTTAGACGATGTTGACCGCATTCCATGGTTGGGTTCATTGCGCGGCCTGGTTTCCTTCTGCCTTGAATCAAATCGCCCTGGCATCCTGTCTTGCTCTGCTCTTAAGGAAAGCTATCGTCGTTACCTGATAGCGGATAACCCGGCGGTCCGCGTTATTTATCTTAAAGGCGGTTTTGACCTTATTTTGTCACGCATGGCAGCGCGCGCTGAGCACTTCATGAAGCCTAAAATGCTGGAGAGCCAGTTTGATGCATTGGAAGAGCCGGTGGATGCACTCATCATTAACATCGAATTATCCATTGATGAAATTGTGGAAAAGATAATTGCGCATGAATGATTCACAGGCGACGCGCGCAAGGATTGATGGTTCACAAGACTGGCGGGACAACATAAAAGAACTGGCGGCCAATACAGCGCCAGTTCTTTGTCTTTAAAGATTGCGTTATTTTCCACGCTGCCAGTTTAATCTTACCTGATTGGATTGTTTTGGTCAAAATAAATCTATTCTTTGGCCAGATCGTACTTTTTCACATCTGCGATGGCCTTGGGGACATTCACAAAGGGTAGGATGATTAAGCCCACCACAAAGAAGAAGATCAATGAAAGGATCGCCAGCCGCAGGTTGCCGAAAAGCTGGTTCATCAGGCCGAACAGCAGTGGGCCGAT
>JBBRWF010000692.1:0-2191 GCA_038249405.1 Anaerolineales bacterium | reverse complement strand
TTAAAGAAATTGTGTCGAAAGTCTGGCTGTACGTGGTCGTTGGAATTGCCATTGGCGCAGGAATACACGGCTTTGTGCCGGAAGCAGCGCTCGCAGGAATCATGGGCAAACAAGCGTGGTGGTCTGTCCCGGCGGCGGTGTTGCTGGGGATTCCGCTGTATTCTAATGCGGCAGGGGTAATCCCAATCGTCGCAGCATTAATGGAAAAAGGAGCTTCCCTGGGGACAGTGCTGGCGTTTATGATGTCCGTGGTGGGCCTCAGTTTGCCCGAAATAATCATCTTGCGGCGCGTATTAAAACCACAGTTGATTGCCGTGTTCATTGGTACAGTCGCACTCGCTATCATTTTGACCGGATATTTATTTAATCTGGTGATCTGAAGCACAAACGATATTTTGGTTCATTGGGAATTGCCGTGATACGCGCCAGATAAGGGTGTAAGATAAAGGGAAAAAGGTCAGCATGCCCAAACCCCAAATTACAATCCCATTAGATATCGCAGATGTGCGCGTCCTGAGCACAGAAATCACTCGAGAAGGCGAAGTGATCATCACGGTGGAAAGCATCAAAGATGAAACGGTATGTCGCCGCTGCGGGAAAATGATACGGAAGTTACATGGGCATGATAACTGGGTAAGCATACGCTATTTGTCGGTGTTCGGAAGGCCAGCCTATCTACGTTACCGCCCCAAACGGTACCAATGTCAGGAGTGTGAAGGAAAACCAACGACGACGCAGACACTGGAGTGGCATAACAGTAACAGTCCGCACGCCATCGTGTATGATGAGCACATCCTGCTGCAATTGGTGAATGCAACCATTGAAGATGTAGCGAAGAAAGAGGGTCTGGCGTATGACAGTGTTCTGGGAGCGTTGGAACGCCAGGTGGACGAGAAAGTAAATTGGTCAAGATACACAAAGCTGAAAACGTTAGGCTTGGATGAAATCGCGCTCAAGAAAGGACATCGTGATTTTGTCGTCATCGTTACCGCCCGTCTAGCAGATGAACGCGTGGTCATCTTGGGCGTACTAGCGGATCGACTGAAAGATACGGTGATTGAGTTCTTACGTTCGATCCCTGAACGGTTGAAAAAGACCATTGAAACGGTATGCAGCGACATGTATGAAGGGTATATTGAGGCAGTTCGAGAGGAATTGAACAACAGCCAAATCGTGATTGACCGTTTTCATGTTGCTCGCAGCTACCGGGATGGGGTGGATGAATTTCGTAAGACGGAACTTAGGAGGCTAAAGGAAGAGCTTTCCGAAGAATCCTACCTGAGACTGAAGGGTAGTCTATGGGCATGCCGAAAAAAGTCCGAAGATTTGCGTCCAGAAGAACGAAAGGTACGGAAACTGCTTTTTGAACACGCTCCAAAATTGAAGATGGCTTATGTTTTACAAGACCAGCTAACCGCTATCTTTGATCAACCCATTTCGAAAAAGGTTGCCAAGATCCGCATTCAGGCGTGGAAAAAACGGGTTCAAGGGAGCGGATTGAAGTGCTTTGATGGGTTTCTGAAAACATTGGAGCGTTGGTGGGAAGAAATTCTCAATTTCTTTGTTGCCAGACGGAATAGTGGCTTTATTGAAGGCTTCAATAACAAATTGAAGGTGCTCAAACGCCGCTGCTATGGAATCTACAACTTGAAGCATCTTTTTCAGCGCATTTTTATCGATTTGGAAGGTTATCGCCTTTTCGCTGCCTGACCACCAGACATGACCCGATCACGGCAATTCCCAGAGAGCCAATCTGGAGAGAACCAAAAATGAAAAGAATATTGCTTTGCCTCCTGGCCACAGGGATCCTGGTCTCTTGCGCCCAACCCGTTTCCCCAACTGTTGTTCCGACCGTCCTGCCAACCTCCGGCCCGGTCCAAACTCCATCCATGCGCATCACCGTCTGGCTGGACGGCACGCGCATGGATGGCGCCAAAATCTACCAAAAGCTCTTTCCTGCCAAAGCCGCCCTGATCGACTTTCAAGAAGTCGACCGCGGCAAATTCCCCGCCCGCGTCCTCGAGTTCAATCAGCAAGGCTCCGGCTGGCCAGACGTGGTCTTTGCCGAGCCCGACCTGGTGGCCCAGGTCGTCGACAGCCAGCATGATTTCGCCCTCGATCTCAAGCCCGTCCTGCCTCAGTCCCTCCTGGACAGCTTTGAACCCCGCGCCCACCAGGCCTGCACCTTTGG
>JBBRWF010000691.1:0-2196 GCA_038249405.1 Anaerolineales bacterium | reverse complement strand
GTTCAACTACAAATTCAATTCGATCTGCGTGTTTCTGGTATTCAGTAGATTTGGTTATGTCGATGTTTAGCGGGTTTGGCAATTCGTTGTTCATTACAATATCTCCTCTGTCATACTATTTATTACTCACAGGAATTGTTTACGCGAGCATCACATACGGTGATAAATATTGAAATGAAACCCATCATTACACAGGAACAAATCGACGAAGCGTTACGAGCAGCAAAATTCAACAGATATTATAAATCACATTCATTGTTGCCACGACTACGCAAAGTAGGTATGAAATCAAGTGCTCAATCAATTGCTGCGTTAAAACGATGGCAATCAGAAAGATACAGAAAAAGAATGAGTGCGAGCCATATGAAAGGATGGGAAACGCGAAGGGCAAGGGCGAGTAAGGGCACTGATACAAGTTGAAAATAAGGTGCACACCGTGTAACTTGACGAACTGTTGTCCTTGCCGTCGCTGACGCCGCAAAGACAAGAGCATAAGATGCTGAACACGTAAGTTACGCAGAAGTTACACACATTTATTTTAGACGCTATAACGCCTTGATCTATAAGAAGAAAGAAGTATTGTCGCAGTTGAGTGGGAATAAAGCAAGATCGATTTGCACCGTTTAACAGCAAAAAGAAACCATTTACGATCCTGCCTGCATCATGCCCGGATGGCGATGACAAGGAGATATAGTGAAAATTATCAGCGTGGAGACAATGCGCCCGAAGGAGCACCCCAATGTGCTGTGGGTCCAGATTCACACAGATGAGGGAATTTCCGGATTAGGTGAGACCTTCTTTGGGGCACAGTCAGCAGAGGCCTACATCCATGAATGGGCCGCCCACAAGTTGCTTGGTAGAAACCCGCTTCAAATAGATCGCATAGCCAAAGATTTGGTCGGGTATCTCGGGTTTCGCAGTTCCGGTGCTGAAATGCGTGGGAATTCGGCAATAGATATCGCGCTTTGGGACATCTTTGGAAAGCTTACCGGCCAACCTGTTTGCCAATTGCTTGGCGGTCAGTCTCGTGATCGGATTCGTACCTACAACACCTGCGCGGGTAGTAATTATGTACGCACTGCAAAACAGCAATCGGTAGGTAATTGGGGTTTGTCGGCATCAAACCCCGGAAGGTATGACGACCTTAACGCCTTCCTGACACACGCAGATGAGCTGGCTGTGGATCTGCTGGAATCAGGAATCACTGCGATGAAGATATGGCCCTTTGACCGATATGCGGAATCAAGTGAAGGGCTCTACATTTCCGGCCCCGATTTGGAAAAAGGATTGGAGCCATTCCGAAAAATTCGCAAAGCAGTCGGCAACAAGATGGACATCATGGTGGAGTTCCACTCACTGTGGAGTTTGCCACCCGCGCTACAAATTGCGGACAGACTGGCAGAGTTCGATACCTTCTGGCACGAAGATCCTATGAAGCTCGACAGTCTTGCCGGGTTTAAACGTTATGCGGATCGATGCAAGGCGCCACTTTGCGTTTCTGAAACGCTCGCAATGCGCGGCAGCTTTTTGGATTTGCTGCGAACAGACGCGGTGGGCATTGTAATGCTAGACATATCCTGGTGCGGCGGTCTCTCCGAAGCGCGCAAGATTGCCAGTATGGCCGAAGCTTGGCACCTGCCAGTGGCGCCCCATGATTGTACAGGCCCCGTCGTCCTGACTGCTTCGACCCACCTTTCATTGAATGCCCCGAACGCACTGATACAGGAGTCCGTTAGAGCGTTCTACACCGGGTGGTATAAGGACGTTGTGACAGCATTGCCTGAAGTCAAGGACGGATTTATTACCATCCCTCCGGGACCAGGGCTGGGCCTTGAACTTGTTCCAGACATCCGCAAGGTGCTGACGATTGAATCCAGAATAACCGCAATTTGACTGGGATTACGTTATCTCGCTGCAAAAGCAACGCCTTTCCCACTCCGTACGCCCTGGTAATACAAATTTTTCCGCGGGGCCAACCTCTCTTTGATGGTGGAAGTGGGCTGTACGTGGTTTATTGAAATTTCAGTAGAGCCCCGGCGTGCCGCCACCATCAACAGCGATCGCCGTTCCCTGAATGTGACGCGCGCGTTCAGAGCATAAAAACAGTGCCAGCGCCGCGACATCCTCGGGCTTGCCCAGCCGGACGAGACCCTCCTTCGCGATTTGCGCTGCGCGCACCTCTTCAACTGATAACCC
>JBBRWF010000690.1:0-2204 GCA_038249405.1 Anaerolineales bacterium | reverse complement strand
GTCTGGTTAAATGGCAGAATTTCCAGCATGTGTGCCTGAATACCAGGCACGACATCATTTTCAACCAGGAATTTCAGGATTTCCTGGTTGTCTTCGGCGGATTCATGAATACGCCGGATGATGACTGTTTCTCCGGCTTGCAGGTCTGTCAGGGGCATCCAGTCTGCTACTGCGGCTTCACAGCCGGGGAAGGGGTTGCCATGCGGGCAGACTTGCGGATCGCCCAGCACGCTGCGCATCCTTTCTTCCAACTGGGGCGATATGGCATGTTCAATACCGTGCGCCTCATTGTGGGTTTGAGAAATGGGCACTTTTAATATTTTGACCAGCAGCCATTCGGTTAACATATGCCTGCGGGTCACTGAGAAAGCTGCGGAGCGCCCGGTTTCGGTCAGATGAATGGTCTTGCGGCCTGTGCCAGTAATCCAGTTGTCGCGTTCCATGCGTTTAAGTGTCATTGCGACGGTGGCAGGTGCAACATCCAGAATTTCTGCCAGGCGTGCCGCGATGATTTCTCCGTTGTCACGCTCCATGACATACATACTCATTAAGTAATCTTCTACTGTGTGAGTGGGGCGGGTTTGGGCGGCTGAGGTTAAGTTTTGTGACATAAGTTACCGGCTTTTTGTGACAAAATATCTGAACTAATATGGAAAGTTAGCATATACTAATATATATGATTGTCTTGCGTTATTTATTGTATCATGTAACTGGCTTTGTCAAAAAACACATCTTTGCAATAAATTCTTTTTCAACCTGGAGGTAGATTATGCTAGCTGGTTTCGTTTTGTCGTTGCGCGAAGGGCTGGAAGCAGCCTTAATTATTGGTATCGTTTTTGGCGTTTTGCAAAAGACGAATCGTGTTCAATTAAAGCCGGTTGTCTGGTATGGCGTGGCCGCTGCTGTACTCGTTAGCGCCCTGGCAGCGCTGGCTCTTAATTGGCTGGGGATGGAGTTTGAAGGCACCGGTGAAATGCTGTTTGAAGGATTGACCATGTTGTTGGCCGCCGGGATTTTGACCTGGATGATTTTTTGGATGCGCCGCCAGGGTAGGTCATTCAAGGGCGAAATTGAGGCTAAAACTGGCGCAGCGTTGGCGGAAAATGGCAGCCGCGGACTTTTTATGCTGGCTTTTCTGGCTGTGGTGCGCGAAGGAATTGAATTGGCGCTGTTCTTGCTGGCTGCCAGGCTCACCTCCAGCCCACTTGAGATGGTGGCAGGTGCGGCTATGGGTCTCGCGGGCGCGGCTGTGTTGGGTTGGATGCTTCTGGTAAGCACGCGTGGCATGAACATGAAAAACTTTTTCCAGACTACCAATTTTCTACTGGTATTGTTTGCGGCGGGATTGGTGGGGCTGGGGATCCATGAGTTCAATGAGTTGGGCTGGATCCCGGCTGGTATTGAACATGTTTGGGATTTTTCGCAAGTTCTGAGCGATGAGGCTGGAGTGGGCCTGGCACTTAAAGCGCTCTTCGGTTACAGCGCGTCTCCTTCTTTGACGATGGTGATCGGTTATTTATCCTATTTTGTGGTGTTACTGGTCAGCCTGGTACGCTTTCAAAGGCCTGTTGTTGCAGTTCGTGCAAATTAATCCATCACAAACGGCAATTTGGATTTTCTGAAATTTTATAATACCTACGGCCACAAATTGCGGTTTTCCGCTTGAATAAAGCGCAATTTGTGGCCGCGTTGGGTGTAATGTTATTCAAAGCTTCGCCGACAATATCTGGAGCGCGAATCTGCTCGCCATTTTCGTGTGACCAGATCAAGCAGGTTTGATTGATCTGGCGTTAGCGGGCTGCCTGGCACTGAAATTTTGTGGGTTGAGCACTGCCAAAACGCATCTACGATTAGCTTTTGGTGATCGTTTTTCGGGGCAATTAGTACTGCTGGTTCTCTGCGATTTGTTAAGATTGGAGTATAATGCGGAGACCATATTGGCGGCGGTAGCTTTTTACCCGTCTTTTTCCTTCTTTTATTGGGGGAACTGTTCGCCAGAATGAAGGTTTGTTCTGAATAGTGAGGAAAATGGCCAGCGTTAGCATCTTAATTATTGAAGGAAAAAAAGCCGAGCGTCCTGTTTTTGCTGCTCTATTGCAAAAGAAGGAATATTTGGTTACTGCTGTTGCAAATGGAAGTGAGGCACTGGCATGTCTGGATGATGTTATTCCAGATCTGGTAATTGTCAATGCTGCTTCCATAGG
>JBBRWF010000689.1:0-2208 GCA_038249405.1 Anaerolineales bacterium | reverse complement strand
TTGGTGAGAGGCATGGCGCAGAAGAAAAATCTGATCACCAGTTATGCCAGTGCGCCGGAGGCGATTATCTTGCGCGCTGATGGACGCCGTTTGAAGCAAATGCTGATCAACTTGCTTAGCAATGCGATCAAGTTTACGCCGGAAGGCGGCAGCCTGGGGATTGAGGTGGCGGGCAACCCGGCTGAACAGCGGGTGAATATCACCGTTTGGGATACAGGCATTGGTATTAAAGAAGAAGACTTGCCGCGCCTGTTCCAACCGTTTGTACAACTGGATGCGGGACTGTCGCGCCAGTATTCTGGTACGGGGCTTGGGCTGGCGCTGGTTCAAGGCATGGCAGCGCTGCAGGGCGGCAGTGTAACGGTGGAGAGTAGTTTGGGGGCCGGCAGCCGGTTTACCATTTGCCTGCCGCGGGAAACCAAACCCGTGCAAGCCAACCCACTGAACCATGAACCTGGCATTCCTGCACAGCAGGCTGAGCCGGCCGAACAGGCCGCGAATGAAAGATACAAAATTCTGATTGCAGATGACGATGAAATTATTTTGGAAATGCTGGCAGATTTTCTGGAAACACAAAACTTCCAGGTTACCCCTACGCACGGCGGAAATGAATTACTGGCCTGCGTGGAAACTAAAAACCCGGATATTTTACTGGTTGATATCCAGATGCCGGATATTGATGGGCTGGAAGTTATTCGGCGCATCCGCGCCCATTCAAATGCGCGAATTTCGGGGCTGCCGGTGATTGCCGTTACGGCCCTGGCGATGGCTGGCGACCGTGAGCGCTGCCTGGCGGTTGGCGCGAATGTTTACTTGAGCAAGCCCATGAAACTAAAAATGTTGGTGGAAACGATCCGGGGGTTGTGCAGAAAGTAAAAACACTTTGAAAGGCAGTACGTATCCTGAAATACAAATGGGAATTTGTGTTTCAGGATACGTTATTTATTAAGGCTGATTGCCTGAAAGCCCGGCATCAACCGCGTAAATGGGGATGGTGGGTCAATCTTAAGAAGAAGCGGGCATGCTGCTGGTGGTGGAGAATATTAGCCCTGGCTTTGCTATAGTGTAATTTCAGCAGTAAACCCTTGACAGTTTCCAGAAAAAGTTAGATAATAACGACCAATATAGTCGTATATAAATTCCCGAAAACCTTTGCGATTCGATGATGGGTCGCCATTCCGAAAGTGAAGCATAAAATGAGTAAACAACCTTTGCAAAAAGTAGATCACTCGGCTCTCAAGGCCAACCAGCTAACCATTATTGTGCTTAATCTGCTGGCTTTTATTTTCAACCTGCCGATCCTGGCGGTAATTGTGGCGATGGTGATGGGGTTGGGTTCCCTGCTTAAGCTGCCTGGTTTCGTGCTGCTTTACCGGCATATTTTCAAACCGCTGGGTCTGCTTAAGCCGGATGTACTGGATGACAACCCGGAACCGCATCGTTTCGCGCAGTTCCTGGGCTTTTTGTTCATGAGTGCCGGTTCGGTGTCGTTGTTCCTGGGCGCGGGTATTCTGGGTTGGGGACTGGTGTGGCTGGTGGTGGCACTGGCGGCGCTGAATGCTTTTGGCGGTTTTTGCGTGGGCTGCGCCATGTATTACTGGCTGGGCATTTTGAAGGTTCCCGGCTTTACCAGGTCCGCGCCGGACGGGATCATGGCGGGTATGAAGCCGAAGCTGACCGTGAAATAAGAATGGTTTTTCTGAATTTATCCGGTGGAAAGCGCAAAGAAGTTTTTCACACAAAGTGAGTGAATGCTATGGAAATTTTGACCCGATCTGTGATTGCGATGGTATTGATTTTTGGCGGCCTGGGGTTGGCGCTGCTTTATCAGCGTCGCGCGCAGCAGCGCACGCCCGGCCTACTGCCTGAACTGGGTGCGCTGCGGCCGGGTGCTTTTGTGCTGGTGTACTTCACCACGCCGGGCTGCGTACCGTGTAAAACCGTGCAGCGTCCGGCGATCCAGATGTTAAGCCAGCGCCTGGGGGATGCACTCCAGGTGTTTGAAATCGATGCCAGCGAGAAACCTGATTTGGCCAGCCGCTGGGGCGTTTTGAGCGTGCCGACCACTTTTGTGATCGACCCGCGCGGCCAGGTGCGGCATGTCAATCACGGGGTGACGAGGGCCGAGCAGTTGTTGACGCAGATGCAGGCCTGATGGGTTTTGTAAAAGCGTAGGAAAGCAAAGAGACGGGGCGCGGGGTTAAGCGC
>JBBRWF010000688.1:0-2218 GCA_038249405.1 Anaerolineales bacterium | reverse complement strand
GGCTCAACAGCATCAACAGCGGCAGAGAGAATGCGGGCAACAGAATCGCCATTAGGATGGCCAGAAAGGGTGTGTGTGAGGAAAGATGATGGAGGCAAGGTCATGTGATTTTGTTGTATATCTGACAGGAGCAATTTATCTATTAAAGGATACCGCGAAAACATTTTTTTGCCTATAATAGGGGTAAGGTTGGAATCATAGTTTTTTTGATCCTATTTATAAAAAAGAGGTGGGTAGATGACAAGTAAAGACCTGGACAAGTATCGCGGATGTTTGCTGGGGCTGGCGGTAGGAGATGCGATTGGCACAACCGTGGAGTTTCAACCACGGGGCAGCTTTGCGCCTGTGATAGATATGATTGGTAAAGGTGTATTTAACCTACTGCCCGGTCAGTGGACCGATGATACATCGATGGCGCTGTGCCTGGCAACCAGCCTGGTGGAAAAGAATGGCTTTGACCCACAGGACCAGATGGAACGCTATTTGCGCTGGCTTGATGATGGCTATCTTTCGAGCACGGGCAGATGTTTTGACATCGGCAACGCGACACACCAGGCACTGGAACGCTTCCGCAGCACGGGCAACCCGACCAGCGGGTCCACACATCCATCCCAAGCAGGCAACGGGTCGCTGATGCGCCTGGCGCCGGTGGCGTTGTTCTATGCGCCCAGTGAGAGTCGGGCAAAAAGCTTTGCGGGCAAAAGTTCACGCACCACGCATGGCAGCGCGGAATGCGTGCAGGCATGCAGCCTTTTTGCAGTGATGCTGGTGCGCGCGCTGAACGGGGACGATAAGGAAACAATCGTAAAGCTGGAAGATTCAGTAGGGAAGTATCCGGAAAAAATTCTGGCGATCGCAAGGGGAGAATATAAAAATAAGCCCATTCAGCAAATTCGCGGAAGCGGTTACGTGGTGGATGCGTTGGAAGCGGCTTTGTGGTGTTTCTGGAAAACAGAAAGTTTTTCTGATGCAGTTCTTGCGGCTGCCAACCTGGGCGATGACGCGGATACAACCGCCGCGATCTGCGGGCAAATAGCGGGGGCGTATTACGGTCAGAGCGGCATTCCAGCTCACTGGCTGGAAAAGCTGTATATGCGGGAAGAGATCATCCAAATTGCGAATAAGCTGGCAGAGCACTAAGCGCGCGGTTTTATGAATTCAGGCCGCCGGGAAGATTATCCGCGAGGATGAGGGGCGCATCCAGGAAGGGATGGTCGATAACCTGCACAGGCCAGCGATAGGCTTCGGCGATGATTTCAGGCCGCAGTACCTGCCGGGCAGTGCCGAGCGCCTTGATCTGCCCATCGACCAGCAGCGCAATCCGATCGGCATAGCGAGCGGCCAGGTTAAGGTC
The DNA here is from genome assembly GCA_038249405.1 of Anaerolineales bacterium. Taxonomy (GTDB): domain Bacteria; phylum Chloroflexota; class Anaerolineae; order Anaerolineales; family Villigracilaceae; genus UBA5195. The sequence goes on along the minus strand of JBBRWF010000688.1, from coordinate 864 downwards.
ATGCAGGGCAACCACAACGGTAAGCCCATCATTACGCACCAGGCTGCGCACCAGGTCAAGCAAGCCCATCTGGTGCTGCAAGTCAAGATGCGTGGTGGGCTCATCCAATAAAAGGATGGGCGTAGACTGCGCCAAAGCGCGCGCCAAAAGCACGCGCTGCTGCTCGCCTCCCGAAAGTTCGCCAATGTAGCGGTCGGCCAGGGAGAGGGCATCCACTTTTTCCAGCGCGCGCCGGGCAATTTGCTCATCTTTTTCAGAAACTTGCCCGAGAAAATTGGTATAGGGAGTACGCCCAAATAAAACCGTTTCCAACACGCTAAAGGCCGGGGGCAATACCGCATTTTGCGGTACGACAGCAATCCAGCGAGCACGCTCGGCGGGATGGAGCGCCAAGATGCTTTGCCCGGAAAGACTCACTAAGCCCTGGGATGCGGGTAAAATCCCGCTGATGGTGCGCAACAGGGTGGATTTGCCCGAGCCGTTTGGCCCGAGCAACGCCAGAACCTGGCCTTTTTCGAGATCCAGGTTGATATTTTTCAAGACAACCCGGGTACCATAGTTTACGGAAAGATTTTTAACATTTAGCATGGGAACACCTATTTAATCACGGTTGGAATTCCGGCAATCATAAAAATCACACGCGATGCGGCGCGGGCCAACTTCTGGTTGGCCCAGCCCAACGCATCACGATAGACACGCCCCAGGGGGTAAGGCGGAACCAGACCCAAGCCGACTTCATTGGAAACCAGCAGCCACTGACCGCCAAACCGCGCCTGGGCATCGATCAAGGCATCAATCTCGAGCTGCACAGCGAGCATGACCTGTGCGTAGGGGGTGTTTTCTGGGAGAGAGAGCAAAACATTG
>JBBRWF010000687.1:0-2257 GCA_038249405.1 Anaerolineales bacterium | reverse complement strand
GTAGAGCTTTTCCTTGGCCCAGGGGGTGGCAGACTGGGAACCAAGATCATCGAGAACGAGCAAAGGCGCGGTGCGGACTTCATCAAAACGGCGGTCATAACTGACGCCAGCGCTGGGGTTAAAAGCAGCGCGCAGATGATCCAACAGATCAGGAACCATGATAAAGAGCGGCGGAGCGCCCTGACCTGAGCGCTCATTGGCAATTGCCGCGGCGAGGTGCGTTTTTCCACTGCCATAGGTCCCCGTAAAAACCAGCCAGCCTTGCGGGTTTTTAGCAAAAGCTAACGCTTCTTTGAGCGCACCTTCGAGTGTCTGTAAATCTTCCAGATTCAGACTTTCATCGGCGCGGTCCAGAAAACTGGCGAAAGTGCGGCGCGCGTGCAGACCTAACGAAGAAAGTTCCGAGTGGCCCTGGTCTTCCATGGGGCGGCGGAAATCTGGCGACAAAATTTTACAGTGGGTGACAAGCTCCGGGTCCTGCAAGCGGGAACGAATGCGCGGCTCAATCTCCTCCAGTTCCAGGTTGGTGGTGATAACCAGGGGGAGTTTGTTGATATAACGATAGTTGATGATCTGGAACAGCTTTTCCTGGGCCCAACCAGTGGCATTTTGCGTGCCAAAATCATCCAACACCAACAACCCGGCATTGCGGATCTCTTCAAATCGGGCTTCAAAGGTGGTATCCACGCTATCGTACGAAAAGCGCAGCGAATCTAGTAAGTCTGGAACCGTCAAAAACAGGGCAGGCACGCCCAATTGGACAACGTAATTGGCAATAGCCGCCGCGAGGTGGGTCTTTCCACAACCGAAGCCGCCCATTAACAATATCCAGCCCTGGAGAGAAGATGCATATTGCTGGCAGTGACTGTAAGCATATTCGAGCGACCTTACTTTCAGTTCACCTGGCAGGTTGCGACCCTGGGGTTTAAAGGTCTCAAAGGTCAGATCTTTCAACTCATCCAGGCGGCTAAAGGCGTATAAGCGGCTGCGTACCTGGTCGGTCACAGATTGGCGGCGGCAGTCACAAACCGTCACCTTTCCAAATTCCGGGTGACCCATAGGCACATCCTGGCGCAAGTAACCCTGACCGTTGCACAAGGGGCAGGCAGGGTCGCCTGGCATGCCGGAATCAACGCCTGGGGTTAAGGAAATCTTCGATTTTGCGGGCGACGTCCCCGCCAGTATTCGTTTCAGTGTCTCGTCGATTCTGTTTTTCGGCACGGCCTTCCTCCTTCCGGCGACGCAAGATCGCTTCGATATAGCTCCATTTACGGGCATTCTGCTTTACAGCCATTTCGACTGCTTCAGCCAGCCATTCGGGGGAGTACGTTTTCTCTGCATCCTTGAGCGCATCGGCGATCAGAGGCGTCAGCGGCCCGATGTTTTCCTCGTAAAGCCGAAAAATATTGGGCACTTCACGGGGGGGCGTAGAAGCGCTCGCGGAGGCGCGCCTGTCGCCCTTCTGCATCGCAACCGCAGAAACCCGCCCGCGCGGCGAATTGATAAAATAGAAAGCGCCAGTTTTATGGTTAACTGCCAGCAAAGTGCCGCGTTTCACTGCCAGGTCCAACCCGGCATCCAGGCCGAGAGGGGTGATCGCCTGCATAAAGTTCTCATCTTCCAGAATTTGAGTGCGGCAGATTTGCCGGGAGGCACCTTCCATGTGCTCGATACGCCACAGCACGTAGAATGTGACCTTGAGTTCATACAGATTATCAATTTCGCCGAGCAACCGGAACAGGGTATCGGGCCCCTGGGTGAATGTTTCAGAAGAAGTAAAACCGGCAAATGTGTGCATACTTACCCGTTGAGGTGCACCTTGCGCGTGGCGGCATTTTCGAACTTGGTCAGGTTGCTGCGGAAGATCAAATCGACCTGCCCCACCGGACCATTGCGGTGCTTTGCGATCTTGAGGTGGGTGACATTCGCCATGCTCGGATCTTTTTCGTCGCGATAGATAAACATGACGATATCAGCATCCTGCTCGAGAGAGCCCGACTCGCGCAAGTCAGAGAGCTGGGGTTCCTTGTCCGCACGCTGTTCAACGGCACGCGAAAGCTGGGCGGCTGCAATAAGCGGCACATTCAACTCACGCGCCAATTGTTTGAGAGAACGCGAGATGTAGGAGACTTCCTGCACACGGTTATCATTGCGGGTTTCAGAGGACATGAGCTGCAAATAATCGACAATGACCAGATCGATACCGTATTCCATGTGCAGGCGGCGGCATTTGGTACGCAGCTGCAAAGGAGTGAGG
>JBBRWF010000686.1:0-2266 GCA_038249405.1 Anaerolineales bacterium | reverse complement strand
TTTATTTTAAGTGGCAAATTGCGCGAACCCTGGGAGATATTGCCCTGGATTTGCAGGAACTTCGCCAACATACCCGCCGCCGTACGCTGGATTTTGATGAGCAGTCTGCAACCCCGGAAGTGCGCCGTTACCTGGATGCCGGGCTGAGCACAAGTTTTTCTGACTATCCCTTGCCAGGGAGGCTGCCTTTGCCTGGAAAAATGAAATCGACACCGCTTACGCCTTTTGACGGCGATATAGGCCCGGTGCTTGACTACCTCGAATCGCAAATGGAGAATGAAGATGATCGCAAACGTGCGTGATGTGGCCGCGCTGGGCCAAAAAGTGATTGCTGAAGTAGAGCGGGCCGTGGTGGGCAAACATGATTTGTTGGAGACGGTGGTATGCGCCATGCTGGCTTCGGGGCATGTGCTGTTTGAGGACTTTCCGGGCCTGGGAAAGACACTGATCGCACGTAGTTTTGCCGCAGCGCTCGGGCTGGATTTCAAGCGTATTCAATTTACCCCCGACCTTTTGCCAGGTGATATTACGGGGGGCTATATTTTTAATCGTAATGAAAACAGGTTTGAGCTGCGCCAGGGGCCGATCTTTGCCAATTTGGTACTGGCGGATGAGATCAACCGAGCCTCGCCCAAGACCCAGTCCGCATTGTTAGAAGCCATGCAAGAGGCACGTGTCACGCTGGAAGGCGAGACGCTGGTGCTGCCCGAGCCATTCCTGGTGCTTGCCACACAGAACCCAATCGAGTATGAAGGTACTTTTCCACTGCCGGAAGCGCAGCTTGATCGCTTCATGGTGAAAGTGAGCGTTGGTTATCCAACTGTTGAGCAAGAAAAAGAGATATTGCAGCGCCGCCATTTGCGGCAGGTGGAAGAAGTGACGCTCGCGCCGGTAATTTCTGCGGCGCAGGTGTTGGAGATGCGGCAAGTGATTGAGGCGGTGCATGTGGATAACGATCTGGAGCTTTATATCGCGCGGGTAGTGCATGAGACTCGTGTGGACAGGCGCGTGGCGGTGGGGGCTTCTCCACGCGCATCGCTGGCTTTCTTAAAGATGGCGCGTGCGCGGGCTGCCCTGCTGGGACGCACTTATATCCTTCCGGATGATATTAAGCATTTTGCTGTGCCTGTGCTGGGGCATCGCATGATCATGCAGCCCGAATTCTGGATGGGCCGCCGGGTTGCCGAAGAAGTCATTGCGGATGTGTTGAATAAAGTTCCTGTTCCAGTTGTCACTGGCGTTTAATTTAAAGAGCCTGCGAAGCGTTCATGTCACGAATCCTGCTGCTCGCGTTGCTGCTTTTTTCCCTTTTGCTTGGGGGGTTGGCGTCTTTTAACGCCGGTTGGTTGGAGCTGGCTATTCCGCTGGCGGTTTACCTTTTGGCAGGGCTTCTTTTTGCGCCGGAACGTCTTGACCTGGTGGTGGAGCGCCATGTATCCGAGTCACGGGTGGCACCGGGCCAGCCCGTGAGCGTGGAACTGCGTGTGACCAACCGGGGAGCCGATTTAAGGCAATTGCTGCTGCGGGACTCGCTGCCGGGGTTTGCCACGCTGGTGGAAGGTTCAGCCCAACGGCTTGTTTCGCTTAAACGGGGTGAAACGCTTAGCTGGAAGTATACATTCAGCGGTAAACGCGGTTTTCACATCTTCGACAGCCTGCAGGTGAGTGCGAGTGATCCTTTTGGGTTGATCAATATTCGCCAACAGATCCCTACCAACGGCCAGATTCTGATCCTGCCGCTGGCGCCGCGGGTGCGTCGTATCGCAATCCGCACACGCAGCACGCGCGTGTATTCCGGCATTATTCCGGCCCGGCAGGGGGGTTCGGGGGTTGATTTCTTTGGCGTGCGCGAGTACCAGCAAGGCGATGCTTTGCACGCAGTAAACTGGCGGGTTTCTGCCCGGCATGCTCAGGCGCTTTATGCGAATGAATATGAACAGGAACGCGTGGCGGATGTGGGCATCATTCTGGATGCCCGCATGCAGGTGAACCGGTTGGGTGAAAAGCTGAGTATTTTTGATGAATCAGTGGTTGCCGCGGCTTCACTGGCAGATGCTTTCCTTTCATCCGGGAACCGTGTGGGGCTTTTGGTGTACGGTCAGTTTATCAACTGGACTCTGCCAGGATATGGCAAGCAGCAGCGGGAGCGTGTTTTGCAAGCCCTGGCGCGGGCTATGCCAGGCGAAAGCCAGGCCTTCGCGGGTATTTATATCCCGCGCAGCCTGTTTCCTGCGCAGTCGCAACTGGTGTTTATCAGCCCTTTGCT
>JBBRWF010000685.1:0-2311 GCA_038249405.1 Anaerolineales bacterium | reverse complement strand
AGGTCTGGATCAATTACAGTAGATAATGCTTTTAAGACTTCCTTTTCAGTCGTCATATTTCTCCTCAAGATTATAGTGACGTAATTTTACACAGGTTTGAGAGGCAAAACAAGTTGACGCAGAGCCTTAAAGGACTTGGCCTCTCGTTGAACATAACAGAAGCCGTCCCCTTGCCTGCAATTGACTATCTCGTTTCGTGGCTATGCGCATTACAACTTCTTGGGAAAAAGCCTTGGTTTTATTAGAATAGTGTTCTTTGCCTATTCGACCGTCACTGATTTGGCTAAATTTCTGGGTTGATCTACATCCAAACCGCGCAATACAGCAATATGATAAGCAAAAAGCTGCAGCGGAATCACATTGATAACCGGGCTCAATAGCCAGGGAGTCTTGGGGGTCCAAAATACTGCATCCGCAATTATGGGAATAAGCTCATCACCTTCAGTTGCTACAGCAATTACTTTGCCGCTGCGTGCCTTGGCCTGTTCAATTTGGGAAACCATTTTCTCGTACCAGGCATCCTGGGTCGCCAAAGCAACCACAGGCAAATCTTTGTCCACCAGCGCGATGGGTCCATGCTTCATTTCACCTGCAGGATAACCTTCAGCATGAATATAGGTGATTTCCTTCAACTTTAATGCACCCTCATAAGCAATTGGCATATTGATGCCACGCCCCAAATAGAGAGCGCTGCGGATGTGTTTGTACTCATCGGCAATAGCCATGATTTCGTGCTCATGGCTAAGTGCTTTTTCAGCCAAGCTGGGCACACGCAGCATATCGCGCACTAATTCAGTCCGCCGCGTTTTTGAAAGTGAGCCTTTGAGGTCGGCAAGGTAAACTGCCAACATGTAAAGATTCAAAATCGGAGCTGTAAAAGCCTTGGTGGAAGCAACGCCAATTTCCGGTCCCACTTGCATCGAGATAAAACCATCCGCTACGCGCATAGCTTGAGAACCTATGGCATTCACAATGGCCCATATCGTGGCTTTATGTTTGCGTCCTTCGTCCATGGCTGCCAATGTATCAGCAGTCTCGCCTGACTGCGAAATCGCCAGGACGATGGTATTCTCATCTACAATAGGGTCAGCATAGCGGAATTCAGAGGCAATGATCACTTCGGTCGGAATTCTGGTAATTTTTTCAAGCAATACTTTCCCGACCATTCCCGCGTAAGCCGCGGTGCCACAAGCTGTAATCATGATTTTCTGTATGGATTGGGCTTTTTCCTGATTGCAGTTCAAATCCGGGAGCGTGATCCGATAGTTATCAAATGCAACCCGACCTACCATCGTATCGGATAAAGAACGTACTTGCTCATGGATTTCCTTCTGCATGAAATGCCTGTAGTTGCCTTTCTCAGCCGATATCGGATCCCAAGGCACATTTTGGACAACAGGTTTTACTTTCTTTCCGCTTATGGTGCTGACTTGAATATCATCACGCTTAACCAGCGCGATCTCACCTGATTCCAAAAAAGCGATTTTGTGAGTAAATTCGACAATGGCCGGTAAATCGCTGGCAATGAAGGTTTCTCCTTCTCCAAATCCAATAGCAATACCACCAGCATTGCCCATGCGGGCAGCAATCAATTGTTCCGGATAATCAGAGGAGAGCACCAGAATACCATGGGCTCCGCGGATGCGTTTTAGTGTTTCTACGACTGCCCCATAGAGGTTTTTGGAGACAGAATAATAATGCTCAATCAGATGCACAATGGTTTCCGTGTCGGTTTCCGATTTAAACTCGACTCCTTCTGAACTTAATTCATCTTTTAAAGCCAGGTAGTTTTCTACTATGCCATTATGAACAATAACGATCTTTCCGGTAGCACCTACCTGTGGGTGGGCATTTTGTTGGCTGGGAACACCGTGAGTAGCCCAGCGGGTATGCCCTATCCCAATTTTTCCGTGCAGAGGGTTTTGCCGGATGAGGGTTTCAAGGCCTATAATCTTGCCCGCCTCCCTACGGACTTCAATCTTGCCATTTTCGAGCACAGCTACGCCAGCCGAATCATATCCCCGATATTCTAGTTTCTTCAGGGCGTTTACAATGACCGGGGTCGCATCTCGCTCCCCTATATAACCGACAATACCGCACATGGTGCATCCTCTCTAGCATACGCAAAAATGCCAATCACCCGGAAACCTTTCCGAGTAGGCCTTCTATTCGCATGGAAACCAGAAATGGATTTTCAGGGGGGCATCCGCCGATCTTTCGATTTTCCCAGTTTATTGGTTAACCTTTCCTTGCAGAAAGGAACCCCCGACCTCGTCACTCAGTAACTACTGAGCCAGGCGCTCATTTTCCT
>JBBRWF010000684.1:0-2319 GCA_038249405.1 Anaerolineales bacterium | reverse complement strand
CGGCATCGCTGTGGGGCATGCCGGCGCTGACGCTGTTGATTGTGCTGTGGGCGGCAATATGGCCATTTGTTTTCAGCGGACCGCGACTGCACCGGCTTGCCGCCGTGCTGATTATCGCAACGCTGCCCTTGTGCTGGGCGTGGGGAAGCTACCGGCTTCAGCATGGCATTGTTGCCAATGTGGACGGGGTCAGCATCCGCATAATCCAGCCCAACATTTCGCAGGATTCCAAATGGCGTGATGAAAACGCGCGAACAATTTTTGATCAATTGCTGGAGATGTCGGCCCGCGCTGCGCCGGACGGCGCGCAGGCCACCCATATCATCTGGCCGGAAACGGCGGTGTCCTTCCTGATTGATGAGAGCGCTGTTGCAAAAACCGAGCTGGCGCAGTTGCTCGGCGGGACCAGGACCCTGGTGACCGGTGCCTTGCGGCGCGAGATCAACACGACGGGCAATGGCGAAGACAACAAAGTCTACAACAGCATTCTGACCTTTGACGGGGCCGGCGCGGTGGTAGCCCGCTATGACAAGTGGCGGCTGGTTCCGGGGGGAGAATTCCTGCCCTTTGAATGGCTGCTCGAGCCGCTGGGATTCCGGAAGGTGGTGACGGTTCCGGGAAGTTTCGCGGCGGGACCGGGGCCGGTCAGCCTTGCCATTCCGGGAGCACCCGCGGCGGGATTTGGGGTTTGCTACGAGGCCATATTTCCTGACCATTTTGTCGATCCGCTGAAGCGGCCTGGCTGGCTGATCAACGTCACCAATGACGGGTGGTTTGGAAATTCAACGGGGCCTTATCAGCATCTGGCCCAGGCGCGGCTGCGCACCATCGAGCAGGGGCTGCCCATGGTGCGGGCGGCAAACACCGGAATATCTGCAGTCATCGATCCCTATGGCCGGATTCTCTCGAGCCTGCCGCTGAGCGAGTCCGGTATTCTGGACATGGGTCTGCCGCAGGGCCTGACGCCTACATTTTATGCAGATTACGGCGAATTAATCTTGGGCCTGATGCTTTTGCTGTTGTTAGGCCTGACCTTCGTATTATGATGCAATCTGGAGTGGAATACGTCCAAAATGATGGTTGTCCGGGTGTATTCCGCTTGGTACCAGCGAATTTTGTTTACAGGCAAGCAACTATTATACTAACTTTTCACGGTAAGTTGATCACTGAATCTGCTGTCTATTCTCAGATGAATTGAGCGATGGCGTGAGTCGGACCGGGGGCAACGGTCTGAGGGGAATATGACGAGACGAGATCCAAACTATATCGACGTACATGTCGGTTCGCGCATTCGCATGCGCCGCCAACTCATCAGCATGAGCCAGGAAAAACTTGGCGAGTTGCTGGGGATCACCTTTCAGCAGGTGCAGAAGTACGAAAAAGGCTCCAACCGGATCAGCGCCAGCCGCCTGTTCTATGCGGCGAAGATTCTGGGGGTTCCAGTGCAGGCCTTTTTTGAGGATTTGCCCGGCACGGAAGGCGATGCGGGCTTCAGCGAAACGAACGAGGAGACCAGCGTCATGTCCTCGATGATGAATGCCGAGGGCATCAAGCTGGCCAAGGCCTTCCGCGATGCGGACAATTCCACGAAGCGCAAACTGATCGCAACACTGGCGCGCTGCATTGTGGATATGAAGGACTAAAGCGTTCTCTTAATACTGCTTAATACCGCGCGCTTGACCTCGCTTGCCAACACTGCCATTAACACCTTTTCAGGGGCATAAAGAATTCTTTATGCGTAATTGGGGCAACACGTCGGTCGCAGAGGCAGGGTCTAGATGTCACGCAAGAATTATCTCTTTACCAGCGAATCCGTATCCGAAGGTCATCCGGACAAGGTTTGTGACCGGATTTCGGATGAAATCGTCGATCTGTTTTTCCGCGAGGCACTGGAACAGGGCATGGACCCGGCACAGGTGCGCGTGGCCTGCGAAACTTTCGCCACCACCAACCGCGTGGTGATCGGCGGCGAAACTCGCGGGCCTTCTTCAGTGACCCACGCCAAGATTGAAGAGACGGCGCGACGCGCCATCAAAGCCATCGGCTACGAGCAGAGCGGTTTTCACTGGCAGACGTGCAAGATCGAAATTCTGCTGCATGGCCAATCCGCCGATATTGCACAAGGTGTCGATTCGGGCGCCAAGAAGGATGAAGGGGCTGGCGACCAGGGCATCATGTTCGGTTATGCCTGCGATGAAACGCCGGCGTTGATGCCGGCGCCGCTGTATTACGCCCAGCGCATCCTGCAATTGCTGGCGGAAGCGCGCCATTCGGGGCGGGAAAAAGCGCTTGGGCCGGATTCAAAGAGCCAGGTTACGG
>JBBRWF010000683.1:0-2319 GCA_038249405.1 Anaerolineales bacterium | reverse complement strand
ATCGGCCCGTATCAGTTCGAGGGCTGTCTTGGGCGTCTCGGCCTGGTGTTTGTGCCAGGGAATCAGGATGCCTGCCCGGAGTGCGGTGACAAACTGCATGGACGAGATACCCGTTCCCGGTGACAACCGCGCAGCATCCTGAATGGGCAGCGCGGTCACGCGTGCATTCTCCAGCACACCTTCCAAACCATAATCGCTCCACATCATGGCGTTATGCCGGTCGAGGTGCAGCCGTCCGCGCAGCTGCACCTGCCTGCCTTTGTATACAATTTGGCCGTAAGAGAAATATGTTCTTTCCTTGTGCTCAACCACACCTTGTTCATCACCCCGGTTGAGCGCGAGAGGCAGGTTGGTTTCTTTCGAGAGCTTGAGCAGGTACGGTAGCAGCCAGGTATCGCCCCAGTCGGTCAGGATCAGGTCCGGGTCGTAGCGTTCCAAGGTTGCATTCAGGCTGATCAGAAACGCCCGGGATGGTTCAAGCGGAATGCTGTAGCGAACTTTTTCGTGGCTGATGACGATTTGGTGCGGGACTGCTTGGGCTGGGTCACAATCTGGTTCAAGCGACAGAATCCGCATGGGTACCGGATCCGAGTCGATTTCCCAGGGAGTATTCAGCACGCTGATATTCTTGATGCGATTTTCTTCGATCTCCACCCGGCAGCGCGCCAGTGGAAAGACTCCATGCCTGGCAGCATAGCGCAGCGCGATCGAAATGTCGGTATCATAGTAAGTCAGGTCGGGAAATTCAGCCACCACCTGCCTGAAGAGCGCATCCAGCTGGGGAGCGTGCACGACTTCCACGCCCAGCACGGTGATCATGCCCTGGAATACGTCTTTGCGTTCCTCGCGGGATAGATTTACTGGAATCTCCTGTGCGGAAAGCCACTGCCACAGGGATTTTAACTGTGTACTTGGGCCAGCTGCATAGAACTTCGCCGAAAAGGAATGAGTCAGGCAGTGGCGCTGGCCGTTCTTTTCGAGCAGCCAGAGTGTGACATCCACCCCATTGGAATACAGATCCAGCAGCCAGCCAGTCAGGTTTTTAGTCATTTTGCGCAGTGCCCAGAATCTCGTCCATCTGTTGCCGTAGCAGCATGACTTCCTTGTGTTCTTCCAGCAACATGGACAACATGAAGACCTCGAAGGGCAGGGCATGTGCAGCATACTGCGCGGCAGCTAGGTGTTGGCGGGCGGATGTAAATAGATCGTCCAGAGCCACCTGGTCTGAGCGCCGTAATGCCCGTCTGAATCGGCTGAAGGCTTGTTCTTCTTGTTGGATCAGGATCGAGGTGGTTGGTAATGTGCGTCCCATTAGAAAAGTCTCCAGGGTTCAGGTGTTGTAATTGGTGTTTCCTGGCTCCAGGTCTCTGGCGCTGCGGCTTTCAGAATGCCGAAAAAGGTATTCGTCTCCGAGCTTGCCATGGCGGGCAGATGGGTGCTAATCGCTCCACCTGCCTGTACTGAAAGCCGTCTGATCTGCGGCAGACAACGTTCAAGTAATCTGCGCCGTTCAGGAAAGGCGACATTCTGATCATAAAAAGTGCTCAGCAAATCGAGCATGATAAATGGCGTCGCCAGACAGATTGCCTTTTCAAGCGAGGCCAGCACCTGATAGCAGGTGAAAGCGCGCGAGATTCTGATGCGCTCCAAAACCTCACCGCAGCCCCGCACCTGGCGCGCCACCTGGTAGGCATTGAATTGATTGCCACAATCCAATACGCGCACCGGGCCATGTTCTGCCAGGCGGGCGATGAAAGTCAACATGGTCTGTTGGATGGTGCGTGGGCCGAATATCAGGATCCAGCTACCGGGGTGGGTTTCAATGAGTTCGTTCATATACGCACAGGGTAGCCTAACCGATAAATAAAAACAATCCACCCGCGGGTGGATTTAAGGGTTGAAATGTGTACTAGTCTCAAGGGATGAGCCAGATTTGGGGGGATGCTGGAAAAGCAAGACCTACATATGGGGGCCGCGATCCCATCCCCTGAAATTCCAATCGCGTAATACCATGCGCAGCTCGCTTTTACTATGCAATTGAAACTTGATCAGGACGTGTCGAATGTGGGTTTTTACGGTAGGGACAGAAACTCCCAGTTTAGATGCGATTTCATTGTTGGTATACCCCAGGCAGGTGAGCGCGGCTACTTCCTGTTCGCGTGGAGACAATGATTGCCAATCGGCCCATTGTTCGGAATTGGTGCTGCGCCTGGCAAGCGCAGAGTTCACCAAGTCATCGTAGATTTCTGCATGCGGACGTTGTTCTTGTTGAGCCAGTTCGTTGACAAGACTGTGAAAATTATCAACTTGTTGGTAGCT
>JBBRWF010000682.1:0-2341 GCA_038249405.1 Anaerolineales bacterium | reverse complement strand
CTGTTCAGCACGCTGACTTCAAATCCGTCCTCGACTACCCGGATACGGTCAATCGTGAGACTTTCAATCGGGGGAAGATTGTTATTAAACAAAGCCAGTGGGTTGACAGATGCGAACAGAAACAGCATCAGGCCCATCGCCAACAATGGGATCAAACCGGTTAGCCAGCCAGGCAGCCGGGATGGGGCTCCATTTGCTTTTTCTCCTATGTACATTAAGGATCTCCTAGTATTACAGCGCAAAGTTCAACAGGCTGGGTAGCTTAAAAAAAGGAGGCATGGTATCTTTCCCCAACCACGGCCAAGTGGGAAGGAGAGAAGAAAACCATGCCAGGAGAAATTGTAACTGAAACTTGTCCGGTCCCGCAATGCAATTTGAACGAACGAGACATCGAACAATTTATGGAGGAACTGAACGATTACATGGCTTTGTTTGCACCTGCCTTTCAACGGGTAGAGCAGTTGGAAGGCAGCGAAAGTTACCTGCGGGGTTTGCTGGGCGACGCAGCGCGCAAGAATGTGGAGCAAATGGCGTTGGGATTGGGCGAAAACGTGCGCAATCTGCAATACTTCGTGGGTCAAAGCCCGTGGAAGACAGAACCGGTGATCGAAATCCATCAACGGCTGGTGGCGGAAACGTTGGGAGAAGAAGATGGGGTGGCGTTGATCGACGAATCGGGGGTGGTGAAACAAGGGAACTGCTCGGTAGGCGTCGCAGCACAATACTGTGGTGCGGTGGGGAAGATTGCCAATAGCCAGAATGGGGTCTATCTGGGGTACGTCAGCCGGAAAGGCTACGGTCTGATTGAAGGGCAGTTGTTTCTGCCGGAAAGCTGGTTTGACGAAGCACACCAGGGGCAACGTGCGGCATGTGGCGTTCCCGCCGATCTGCCAGCCAAAACAAAACCAGAGATTGGGTTGGAATTGCTGCAACGCGCCGTCGCGCGCGACAGTTTGTCCTTTCAATGGGTGGCTGCGGATGAATTGTATGGCGATTCGCCTGCTTTTCGGGATGGGGTAGCCGAACTGAACAAGTGGTACTTCACCGAAATCAAGTGTTCCACCTTGATCTGGGCATCCCGTCCTGAGCTGTATCTGCCGGAATGGAAAGGACATGGCCGTCGCCCCACTCGTTTGCGTGTGCGCAGTGAAAAGGATCATCCCGTTCGAGTAGATGATCTGGTTCTCAGTATTCCGACTGAGGCTTGGCGCACAGCGACCATCAAAGAGGGCAGCAAGGGTCCCATTGTGTGCCAATTCGCCTTCCTGCGCCTGATTGAATCGCGCGCCAACTTGCCGGGTCCCGAAGTCTGGCTGATCATCCGCCGCAATCTGGATGACCCGTCCGTGATCAAGTTCTACTTTAGCAATGCCCCGCTCGAAACGCCCCTGAGCGAGTTCGTGCGCATTAGCGGGATGCGCTGGCCCATCGAGATGATTTTTGAGGAGGACAAAGGCGAAATTGGTCTGGACCATTACGAAACGCGCAGTTGGTTGGGCTGGCATCACCATATGCTCCTGGTAGCGCTGGCCCATCATTTCCTGGTTCGCCTGCGGGTCCGTTTTCATCAGAAATCGCCTGCTTTGACCATTTATCAAGTCCGTCTGCTGTTGTCTGCTGTTTTACCGAAGCCGGTTTTCAATATCGCGGCGGCTTTACAGCGGGTACGTTATTACCAGAAGCGCAATTATCAGGCTTATTTGTCCCATCGGAAGTCAAAACTCACTCGTTTGGCTTCCCTCTCATCCAACCTTGCGCTGTAATACTAAGTGCATCGAAAGTTGGATCGCTAACAGTATGGAAAAACGGGCCGCCGGGTGGAGGATCATGGTAAACAATGGTTTTCTGGAGAATGCACAGTATACTTGTACGTCTGTCCTCAAGGTGTAAATATTTTGCAATTTCCTTAAAGCATTGTAACGAAAGGATCCAGGCCTGATGGTTACTCCTCAAGATATCCTTGGCTCAATTTCTGGCGGACGCGTTTTAGACGTTGCCACTGGCAGCGGTACTTTTATCCACTTTTTGCTGGCTGGTCTCAATAATTATGGCGAAATAATCGGTGTGGATCAAAGTGAGCGCGCAGCCCTGGCGTTTGGCGAAGCTTTCAAAGATTATCAAGGGATCGATTTTCGCCAAATGGATGCCGCTCACTTAGATTTCCCCGCTGATTCGTTTGACCTGGTGTGCATCTCCAATTCGCTGCACCACTTCGTCGACCCCAAAACCATCCTTCTGGAAATGCTGCGTGTACTGCGCCCGGGCGGTACGTTCCTGATCGCTGAAATGTACTGCGATGAGCAGGTGGATACGCAATTAACCCATGTCCAGCTGCATCACT
>JBBRWF010000681.1:0-2351 GCA_038249405.1 Anaerolineales bacterium | reverse complement strand
GCGGATACAGGTGCCATCCGGGGTTGGATAATCTGTGCCAAAGATATAAGCATACTCCGCCTGACCCAACGCCACCTGAAAAACGCGCGGAATAAGATGCGACTCGGGTTGGTGAGCCTCTCCGCGTCCGGGCAACGCCCCACTCGCATTGAAATATCGCAAAGCCGCGAAGTGCAGCCCGTGGATTTTCCGATACCAATCCAAAGACTCTTCAACAGCCAGTTTTGTATAACCATACGTATTAGTTGGCCCGATTAAGGAATTTTCTGTAAGCGGTTCTTCACTGGATTGATAAACTGCCGCGGTGGAAGAAAGCACAAAACGGCCAACGCGGGCCTTGACGGCCGTATCAATCAACGCGATGGAATTCACCAGGTTGTTGCGCAAAAACTTACCCGGGTCTTTCATGCTTTCCCCGGCTTCGATAAAAGCCGCGAAATGCAGTACTGCATCAAATTTTTGTTCAGTCAGGGCGGCTGCCAGAGCATGACTGTCTGAAAGATCGGCCTGGATAAATATTGCGCCTTCCGGCACAGCCTGGCGGTGCCCGGTAACCAGGGAATCATAAACAGTAACGCTGTGTCCAGCTTTCAGGAGAGCTTCTGCGGTTGCCGAACCAATATAGCCCGCGCCGCCAGTTACAAAAATATTCATAGTTTCATCCTCTTCCCGGGAGAAACTCCCATTGGTTTTAACGATTTTGTAATTCAGGTTCCCGTTTGTGCCAATCGGTAACCTGTTGATAAGCATGCGCTATTTTGAAAAGGTTTGCCTCATCAAAATGACGCCCCATCATCTGCATGCCCACCGGCAGACCGTTTATGTCAAATCCCACCGGGAATGCCAGGCCCGGCACACCCGCCAGGTTGGCAGGCAGGCTAAAAACATCTTCCAGGTACATAGCCAGCGGGTCGTCCCCATGCGCCCCAATTGGAAAAGCAGTGGTTGGCGCGACCGGGCAGGCGATGGCATCCACTTCACGAAATACTTGTTCAAAATCGCGCTTGATCAAGGTGCGCACCTTTTGGGCCTGCCCGTAATACGCGTCATAATATCCCGCCGATAAAGCATAAGTACCCAGCATAACCCGCCGGGTAACCTCATCACCAAATCTTTCCCCACGTGTTCTGGTGAACACTTCCCACAGATTTTCTCCTGCATCGCGCGGGCCAAAACGGATGCCGTCATAACGCGCCAGATTAGCAGAGGCTTCTGCCGGAGCAATCAGGTAATAAACTGGCAGGGCATATTCGGTATGTGGAAGGCTGACTTCTTTGATCTCTGCACCCAGCATTTGCAGCTTATGAATCGCTTCTCTGACTTTTTGTTCAACTTCAGGTTGAATACCCTCGATGAAATACTCTTTCGGCACGCCAATCCGCACGCCATGCAAATCGAAGCTGGTTTCCAGGAAAATTTCTGGCACAGGAATATTTTGCGAAGTAGCATCCAGCGGGTCACATCCGGCCATCGCAGAAAATATCTGCGCCACATCTGCCGCGGAGCGGCCAAATGCCCCGCAAGCGTCCAGAGATGAGCCATAAGCGATCAAACCGTAACGAGAAACACGCCCGTAGGTCGGTTTTATTCCGGTGACACCGCAAAAGGAGGCGGGCTGCCGCACGCTGCCGCCCGTATCGGTCCCCAGCGCTGCCGGAACGAGACGAGCCGCAACTGCCGCAGCGCTGCCGCCCGATGACCCGCCAGGCACACGGCTAAGATCCCAGGGGTTGTGTGTTACGCCGTAGGCAGAGTTCTCCGTCGAAGAACCCATGGCGAACTCATCGGTGTTGGTCTTGCCGATGATCACCATGCCTGCTTCCTGCAACCGCCGGACAACCGTTGCCGTGTAGGGTGGCAAGTAGCCTTCCAGTATCTTCGATCCACAGGTACAGGGCATGCCTGCCACCGTCAAAACATCTTTAACCGCCAGTGGAATACCCAACAGCGGACTTTTCTCAGCATCCATGGTTTTGCGCTTGCGATCGGCCTCGTCTGCCTGAGACAGCGCAGATTCAACAGCAACATACAAAAAAGCATGCAAGCTGCTGTCGAGCGCGTCAATACGTTCCAGCGTTTCCAGTGTCAACTGGCGGCTGGAAATTTCACCTTTTTGGAGCAAAGCCTGTGCTTCGTGAATGGAAAAATTACAAAGATTCATAGAGAAATTCGGAATGCCAGGTTGCGCGATAAGACAAACTGAATTAGAAGTCCGTTTGTATTTCCGCTTCCCAATTATCCATCCTTATTCGAACACCGGCGGAATTTTAAACTGCGCTCGTTCTTTTTCAGTAGCGCTGCTCAACAGCGTTTCCGTTGTCAAACCCGGATGAGCTTCATCTGGACGCAGG
>JBBRWF010000680.1:0-2358 GCA_038249405.1 Anaerolineales bacterium | reverse complement strand
GGTGGCATCGCGCGCATCTACACCAGCCATGACACCCAACGCCAGTGCTGAATCTGCCACATTACGGGTAACAGGCCCTGGACAATCCAGGGAAGAACCAAAGGCGATCAAGCCGTAACGCGAAACGCGCCCATAACTGGGTTTTAGACCCACCACCCCGCAGTAGGCCGCCGGTTGGCGAATGGAACCAGCGGTATCTGTGCCCAGGGAAATTGCACCTTCATACGCCGCCACTGCAGCCGCAGACCCACCCGAGGAGCCACCAGGAACACGAGATGTATCCCAGGGGTTGCGAGGGGCCGGCTGGAACGCGGATGACTCGTTGGAAGAACCATAGGTAAACTCATCAAGGTTCACCTTGCCAAGCACCACTGCGCCTGCTTTTTCCCACCGCTGCACAGCCGTGGCCGTATAGGGAGAGATAAAGTTCGCCAGGATTTTTGAAGCGGCAGTCGATGGCGTGCCTTCAACACAAAAGATATCCTTAATGGTCACGGGAACACCCGCCAGCTCACCGGGGTCTTCGCCAAGCGCAATTTTTGCATCCACGGCAGCAGCCTGTTTGCGCGCCCTATCAACGGTCACGGTAATAAAAGCATGCACCTTATCCGGTTGAGATTGTGGATCACCGCCCACAGTTCCGGCACAACCATCCACTTTTTCAATGTGTTTGAGATGCGCTTCCAGCACATCCACAGCCGAAGTTTCACGCGCCTTTACCTTGCGGGCAATTTCAAGAGCAGAGAGTGTATGCAGAGTCATTTTCATCCTAAGAAACACAACAAAAAATTAGCAAATAATGTCTGACAATTATTTTAAGCTCTGGTGGGGGATATCAGGCACAACAAAATAATTGTCTTCTGTCTCAGGCGCGCCAAGGATTAATTTCTCAGCGCTGGGGTAGATTGCGATTTTATCTTCGCGGATGGACGGGGAACTGACGGATGTATAAGGGACGCCGTGTGAAGCAACCGGCGTGGATGGGTCCAGCGGGAAGGATTCCAGCTCGTGAATGGCTTTTAACTGGTTGTTTAACTGCTTACGCAAATATTCGCCTTCTTCGGCAGAAAGTTCAAGCGCAGCCAGCTCGACCAGATGAATAAATAATTCCGGAGTAATTTCTTCAGTCATACGACCTCATTTGTTGGCATGGAGGAAATATTCAGAAACACATTTTGGCGAGTATATCCCACACGGGCAGTCATGGCAAGAAGAGGAAGTCGCCAAGAAAATTTTAAAACAACTATCAAGGAAATATCATAGAACATAGTCTTTTAAATCTGTTTTTCTCGGCACAGTAGCGCCTTGGGTTACGCAAGATTATCTTAGCGTGTCAAGTAACCCAGAGATAACCTGAGTTTTGAAAAATTATGAGTCATCAACTTCTCTGAAATGCTATAATGCACTACATAATAATTCCCTTTCACACCTCAAAGCATTCTGCGGAGAAAAAATGAGCGATCTGGCAATTTTCCCATTAAGTGACGAACATAAAATGATCCGTGACGCTGCGCGCGATTTTGCGCAGAATGAAATTGCACCTATCGCCTCTAAATTCGATGAAAGTGGCGAATTTCCTCACGAAACCATAAAAAAAATGGGCGCGATGGGCTTTATGGGCATTGAGGTGCCTGAAGAATATGGCGGCGCAGGTATGGATACGCTTGCCTATGTGCTGGCTTTAGAAGAGATTTGCCGGGCAGATGCTGCGCACGGTGTCATTATGTCGGTGAACAATTCCCTTTACGCATACGGATTGATCAAGTTTGGGACGGATGCTCAACGCAAGAAATACCTCACCCCGGTTGCATCGGGCAAAGCAATCGGCGCATATTCGCTGACTGAACCAATGAGTGGTTCGGATGCCGGAACGATGAAAAGTCGTGCGGTACGGGATGGCGATTTTTATATTCTAAACGGGCGCAAAAGCTGGGTAACCAGCGGCCCTGTTGCAGAATACGTGGTGGTCTTTATGGTGACGGATCCTGAAAAGAAACAAAAGGGAATTTCCGCCTTTATGGTGGAAAGCAGCACCAAGGGCTTTGTACGCGGCAAGAAAGAACCAAAACTGGGGATCCGAGCTTCAGCAACCAGCGAATTGCTATTTGAAGACTGCCGCGTTCCTGCTGAATACATAATCGGCAAAGTAGGTGATGGCTTCAAGATTGCCATGACCGTGTTGGACGCAGGTCGGATTGGAATTGGCGCTCAGGCGTTGGGGATTGCCGAAGCCGCCTATGAAGCCGCAAGAGTATATGCCGGTGAAAGAGAGGCTTTTGGCCAACCCATTGGAGCCTTTCAAGGAACTGGATTCAAAATCGCTGATATGAAGACGCGTATTGAAGCCTCCCGCTTGCT
>JBBRWF010000679.1:0-2373 GCA_038249405.1 Anaerolineales bacterium | reverse complement strand
TATTTGGTGGACGAGCCGAAGATCCAGACCAGTGACCAGGCGATGGCGCCAATATCCAAACCCCACAGTCCGACCAGCCCGAGAATTTCAAATCCGCTCGGAACGGTGGTGGAGAGGAAGTCGTAACTGCGCCAGGCGGTGTAGATCAACAGAACCGCGTCGAGCAGAAGGACGATGATGTCGCCGATGTCGATGCCGCCGTGATCCGTGCGGATGCCGTTCTTGCCGGTCAGTTCGTCGGTCAGGCTGATTGTGTTACTCATGAGTTACCTCCAAAAAAATTGTTGTGTGAAACATTGATACCTCCAGGGTGTGGGGAAAACGTTCGTTCTCAAAATCAAGCAAGAACGATTTATTCGGGCATGGTTTATTTGCGGCTCGCTTTTTCCTCTTTCTTTGAACGCATTTGAAACTCAGAGCGGTAACCTCCAATGTCCCATTTCCAAAATAACCACGCCGCAAGAGACCAGCATATGACTGTCACAAGCACAAGATCTACCATTTGAATACCTCCTTTCTGTTTGATTTTTTATCCGGCACATGCCGGTCATTTTTATTAAGCATCAACAGGTTCAGCGCCTTGCGACAAGGCAGGAGTTGTATAAACAGTGCTTCTCTTGTGGCGCAGCAAACGCAGACGAAGCGTTTCGTAAATCAAAAGGACGGAAAACAGGGCAGGGGGCAGTACGTGAAAGAACAGATTGGCATGTTGCCAGTGCGAGAGCAGCCAGGTGGAACCAATGGACGCGCCGCCTACGATCAGTCCGCCCGCTGCCATGCCGCCCCAAATAAAACTGGTATTCTTGCTCAACACGACGAGTACCCAGCCAACCAATATCAGGATCACAGAAAACTGTAGGGCAATCACGGGGATGGCGGGGGAGTAGGGGGCGTAGATTGTCTGGATGGAAGTGAAGCCCATGTAGGCGGCAGTTAGCCAGATCAGCAAAGCCGCCGCCCTCAACAGCCAGGGCAGGGCAAACAACACTGCCGCAGCCAAGCCCAATACGATAACGATCAGGAATTGGATCAATGTTGTAAAAACCTTGACGATGACGGTTAGCAGATTAGCAATGAGGCTGTTCAGCATTTTAGATTCCTTTACGCCCATCTATTGCGGTGCGCAGCTTCAAACTCGTCACGGCTGATTGTGCGTATAACTTTGACGCCTCGCCAGGAAGAGGGAGGAGGTAGTTTTGTGACCGCAAGTTTTATATTGTTTGTTGGGGTTCTTGTTTGCATATCTTTATCGCCCGCGTCGGAAATTAAATCGGCTAGGACTGTTCTGGTAAGTTGAATCAATACGAGGCACGTTAGGATCGTAAAGAATCATTCTTAATCCTTTGACCCCATCAGATGGTCATATCCGGCTTGCCGAAGTTGTTCAATTACTGCGCCTGCGGGGATGCGATAGGTACGATTACCAAACTTCACCACTGGGATTTGTCCCGTCTCGATCCAGCGGTAGATAGTTTTTGGACTCACTTTCGCCCAATCAGCAACTTGCTGAATGGTTAAAAGCTCAATGCTAAAAAGTTTTTCTTGATCCGAATCTGGTTTTCCGGCTGGCATATATATCCTCCTGGAGCCGGAATACAAAAAACCGACCTCCGATGAGTTTCCTCATCGTCAGTCGGATTTCTGCTACTGCTGTAATAGTTACACTTTGCGGTCCCGACGGGATTCGAACCCGCGATCTCGGCCTTGACAGGGCCGCATGTTAGGCCGCTACACCACGGGACCAGTAAACTGTGCGGCCGATAGTTTACCATGACGGTATGCTGGTGTCAATGCAGAATCGGATATTGTATAAAAAACTATAAGTTTAAAGTTTAGCCTTTCTTTTTAGGGAAAGTGTCTGTCTTACGGATGTTGTTAATGAGAATGCCCGAAAATCACCAAGGGTGAGTGGGAATGAATTTAATCTGACCGTTGGGATCTGTTCCTTGTCAATCTGTGTGCATGATAATAGCAACTCATAAAGAGCCACCAAAGAGGGATATGTTTGGGAAGGCGCGGGGTTATAATTTTTACATTCGCGCAATAATAATTATTATCCGCGTGGCGCGATATAGGTGCGCTGGAAAATTATTGATTCGGATCTCGAAGTCTCCTCCCACCTAATAGATTTTGAGAGATTTCATCGATCAGGATAAGCAGGGCATTGAATTTTAAAAGGAGAGTGTGGTGAAACGATTTTTTAATTTTATTGTGATTATGATTCTTTTGTCGTTGATCCTGACTGCGTGCAATATGCCTGCTGGAGTTGGCGGCGGTGGTGATTTTTGCGGGGCAGATGGTGGTGACGTGCAGGCGGGGGAAGACGAGTTTTCGACCGGAGTCGGCGTTTTTGCTGGGGGCGATGGGGTGGCT
>JBBRWF010000678.1:0-2376 GCA_038249405.1 Anaerolineales bacterium | reverse complement strand
GTCCGTAAATCACCGGCAATCAGCAATTAATCTTCATGTGTCAGGACGCTGTGGGTAGTTTAAGCGATATATTAACCTGTGCATCTCATTCGAATTCGAGGTGATGGTATGAGTCTTCAACCCGTTGTTCCAAGCGTTTATCAAATTTCTTTTGGGATGGTCAGCGCTTATTTGATCGACGACGATGGATTGACGTTGATCGACACGGGGATTCCTGACAGCGCACCGGCCATTTTGGATGCGGTACGCGAATTGGGCAAACAGCCCAAAGACATCAGTCATATCATCCTGACCCATCTGCATGCAGACCATGTTGGCAGCGCCAAAGCGGTTCAATAAGCCAGCGGCGCTCAGGTATATATGCACCCGCTGGACACGGACGATTTTCTCAAAGGCAATGTGATGCGCCCAGTCCAATCCGCACCGGGATTGATTAACCAGATCATCGTGCGCAGTTTCATGAACCGGCGCGAGCCGATGACAATCGAACTGGTGACAGTTGATGCTCCATTGATGAATGGTCAGGAACTGCCTTTTGCCAGTGGATTGAAGGTCATCCACACCCCAGGTCATACTGCCGGACACGTGGTGCTGTTGTGGCCCGGGCAGGGTGGCGTGCTGTTCGGAGCGGATGCGTGCGGGAATATGTTTGGATTGAGTACTTCACCGATTTATGAGGAATATCCCGAAGGCCTGCGCTCGCTCAAGAAAATTTCCGGATTGACGTTCGATACCGCCTGCATGGCGCATGGCAAACCCATCCGGGGAAACGCTGTCGAGAAATTTCGAAGAAAATGGGGCCTAGAGAGAACCATGCCAGCCTGATGGGTCGCAAACCAGCCAGTACCGCGTCATCAGAAACTAATCGCCCCGGGAATCCGCAGTATTTCAGCATTCTGGTAAACAAACCTGCGCGATGGCATGGGCAGTGGCCACAGTTGCCTGCTTTCTCATCCGTATCCAAACTCCCCTACTCTGAGCACCCGCAAAATATCATCATCCGAAGGCTCCACGCATTGGATGAACACTGGCTGGATCAACACCGGCTCGATGTCATAGACATCCGCGCTATAACCCAGTTTCACGATGGCATAAGTCTTTGGGTTGCGCGCCAGGTAGCGCTTGTATTCGGTGTTCACCATACCCTTCTCGGACTTGCCCAGGTGTGGCAGGATCATGTCGCGGTCTTTGGCTTTCTTGGTCTGGAAGGCGAACAGATTGGCGCAGGATGAGAAGATGCCCAGGGGGAAATTACCCCCGGTAAGAGAATTCGGGTTGTTCTGAAAAGCATCGGAACTTCTCGTACATTAATCGGGGTTAACGCAAAAAGCGACCACCTGCGCAGGAGATCTTTGAAACCCAAAGATACTGCGGTAGGTGGTCGCTTCTGAAAGAATAGGGAAGGGGTGGCGACCGGTTGGCCAACGTTATTCGGTTGTAGGCCGCGAGTTTATCACATTTTCAGAATCGGTGAAGCGCAAGTTTGGATTTTAGTTTTATTCACAGGACGCATTTTGGCGAGAGCAAGATCCCGATCTCTGCGCGGGATGGTCCCGATGTCTGCACGGGAACGAATCTACATAACTGTCTATGGCTTGCTACTTATCAAATGAGCTGTTGGACGGAGTGGTTGCACACGACAATCGCCACCAGGTACGTATATAACGAACCAGGTAAGATTTACATACTGCCACCAGTAGGCTTCCGGTAAGTTTCCACCAGGGAGCAGCAAGCAGACTATCTGGCGGCACGTTTCCGTTCAGTTATTCAACATACTGGGCAAATGCCGGAGCTCCGCGAATGGACCGATAATGATTCACTTCAAGCGGTGCAAATACGAGAGCAGCAACAGGATTGATGATGCCGTAGACAAGAATGCAGCCACCATTATTTCCTGCCAGCACAGATTTGGCGTCCGCTTTTTCCCAGACTTTATGGGTAAATTGCATATATTCTCGCAGCGTGAAGCCCGGAGCAAGTCTCTGTGCTTCAGCTACCTGCATCGGCTCGCCAGATTTGTAGTAAAAGTACCCGGCCAGTGCCAACACGCCCACCACTGCGGTCAGCAGCGCCAGGCCGATCAATTTTCCAATCAAACCAATCAATTTCCCAATCATCGCTATTTTCCCTTTTCTGGCCGGTTCTAGGCGGCGGTGACGAAGTCACAACTCTGAAGCTGAATGTAACCCGCTCGTGGCAAAGTGTCAAACATTTTGGGAAGATTGGGGCGCGAGCCATCCGCTTGGAAAACTGGTTTCAGAAAAGCGCAAGAAATAGTAAAAAACTTCCCCGCCCGGACGGTGGCTCTGATGAGTTACCCATAGGGTGCCTTCGGCTACTGGAACAGGCGGGGATTTTTTATGTTTGGTTGGCCGC
>JBBRWF010000677.1:0-2378 GCA_038249405.1 Anaerolineales bacterium | reverse complement strand
TGCCGCTGGTGACTGCCATTTCCACGGCTTCGCCCAGGCCGGGCTCGTGGATGTGAACGTGCCCGGCACGCAGGGTCTGGATGATCTCCGGGTTGGTATCGACACCCAGCACCTTCACGCCGTGCGTGGCAAACATGCTGGCGGTGGGCAGCCCGATGTAGCCCAGGCCGAGAATGCAAACTTTTTCGAATTTCATGTGTTCTCCGTAAATATTTGACGGGAAGCGTTAAATATCATGCGATGTATTTCTGGGGGTCGATGCTGTTCCCCGGATTGACCCTACGATTATGGTTTCAACCGGGTTCAGAAGGGTGAAAACGCCAGGCATGAGAAGGCTAAGCGTGGGAAAGCAGTGCGTCTTTTTTGCGCATTTGCACGGGCAGTATTTCCGCCAGCCCAATTGCGCCTATACCGCACAGGACATGCAGGATTTGCGAAACCCAAAAATATGATTCCGGGAAAATGTGCTCCTGACCCATTCCCCAGACCGGAAGGAGAAGTTCCCATACGGCGGCCAGGGCAACAAGTCCGATTGAAACTCCTGCGCGATAGGCCTGGTAGGTCAGCGCCAATAAGGCAATCGTGATCAATAAACCGAGCAGAATATGGACAGGGATGAGCGCATCTGCGATAGCTACCCACACAATAATGCCCAGGATCAATTGTATTGACCCAACAATCCGTATGATCATCTGCAATGTAGAAGTAGTCTTCATATATATTTCTCCTGTTGCTGGTTTTTTATCAGGTGCTTTTTCCAGTTTTTCGATGGAAGACCTGAATATTTTAATGATCAAATGGCGCAGGTTTTTGCGAGGAAATTCGGCAATTTTACATTAAAATGACCGGCCTCTACGGCAACCGATCCCATTCTACCACGTGAAAAATGCAATTTGCGACGAGTAAAATAGAGTTTCAACACCCCCAGGGCTTTAATTTGGGTCTTTTTTCATCTAAAAAGACGGGTTATACAAGCACAAAGGGGTTTTATAAAAAATAGCGCCTGTTACCCCATTTGCGAGGTGACCCAACGGTTCTTACCGGCATGCTTGGCATCGTACAAAAACTGATCGGCAGTCTTGAGCAAGGCCTGCGCTTCATGAGCGTGATAAGGCGCACAGGCGATCCCCAGAGAAATGGTGAGGGTTTCCTCGCGCGCCAGGGGATTCTCGGCCATTTTCAAGAGATTCATCACAGCCAATCGCAAGCGTTCAGCAGCCAGGATGGCTTCATCCAGCGCGGTATCTGGCAGGATCACCACAAACTCTTCCCCGCCGTAGCGGGCAATGATGTCCACCTCGCGCATGCTCCTGGTAATGATATTCGCCAGGAGCTTTAAGACATCATCACCGGTCTGGTGTCCGAAGGTGTCATTAAAGTGTTTAAAGTTGTCGATATCCAGCATAATGAGAGATGTGGGTGAATTAGAGCGGTGGGTGCGTTTCATCCATATTTCCAATTCCTGGTCAAAACGCCGGCGGTTAAATACACCGGTTAATCCATCCGTCACCGCTAATTTTTGTTGTTGGGCGTATAATTCGGCGTTTTCAATCGCCAGGTTGAGCTGGGCTGCCATTGCTTCGAATAATTCCTGTTCTTCTTCGTTAAAACCTGGCCGGGTGTTGGTTGAAAATACATGCACAATCCCAGCGAAAGACTCCCGCACCGAAAGGCCAACTGACATTAACTGTTCCATGCCAGAAGCAAGCAGGGCGCTCTGATAATCTTCTGAAAGATAGGATACCTGCTGAAGGTTTGAATAACTTTTCGATTTGGCGCCAGGCGGAAAAGCCAGCTGAGTCAATGCCTGGTCTGCGGCATGGGAATGTTCGGCCATTCTTTTGTCGCCCCACAAGGAAACTGGGAGCAAGCGGTTACTGATACCATCCGGGCGAAGAATGACCACAAAACTGGCATGGAATACTCCCACCATCATTTCTGTTACAGAATCCAGGGTCTGCATCAAATCGTTGGTTTTACTCATCAGGCGCACGGCAGTCAATAAAGTTTGTAAGCGGTTATTGACGCGCTCGTGGTATTTTCGCCAGTGTTGCGATTCTTCGTGCAGGCGTGCGTTTTGAAAAGCCGTCGCTGCACGCACGGCCAGGCCTTCTAGCAGTTCCAGGTCATATTTATCAGACTGCCGTTCCTGACCGATACAAACCTGGATCACGCCGATGCAAACATCACCAATTACCAGCGGCGCTGCCAACTCTGTTTGAGCGTTTGGGATTAGCGGAGCAAACATGGAAGAATTTTTAGCGTGGGTGGTCAGCCTGGGTTTGCGATGGTTGTAACACCAGGATGCCAGGCTGTTAGCGGTTGGTGTGTGTACATCCACCAGACCCACCCCGGCTGCCTGCTTCAATTCGTTGTCC
>JBBRWF010000676.1:0-2396 GCA_038249405.1 Anaerolineales bacterium | reverse complement strand
GCGGTTGGCCTCGATGACGCCAATTTCGGCGGGCAAGCCGACATAGCGCAAAGAATGTTGGCGGGCGGCGCCGGTGCCGCCATCGTACCCGGCCAGGTAAATAATATCCGCGTCGGCCTTGGCGATGCCGACAGCGATAATGCCGATGCCGGGCACTACCGGAACCTTGACAGCGACGCGCGCCTTGGGGTTGGTGGTTTTGAGTTCTTCAATAAACTGCGAGAGGTCTTCAATGGAATAGATATCGTGGTTGTTGGAGGGCGAGATCAAATCTACACCCTGCTTGGCATGGCGCGCCGCGGCCACTGTGGCAGTCACTTTGCGCGCGGGCAAATGGCCGCCTTCACCGGGCTTGGCACCCTGGCCAACTTTAATCTCGAGCAGGTTGGAGGCATTGATCAATTCCGAGGTGATGCCAAAGCGCCCGGAGGCGATCTGGATACCGCGATTGTAAGGATAGCGGCCCATCATATCGGGGATTTCGCCGCCCTCACCATTGACGGAGAGCATATTCAGGCGAAAAGCAGCTTCGGCGTAGGCGCGAAAAGCGACTTCACCCTGCGAACCAAAGGACATGGAGGCGATCAGGAACGGCAGAGCGTGGGCGGTAATGCCCAGATCAACATTTTTGGCATCCAGCGGGTTGGGCTCAGACTCTGGATAACGGAAGTCCAGAATATGGCGGATGGTGGTGGGGTTGGCCCGCGAGGTGGCATCGGCGTGGGCTTCGTAAGCGGGCCATTCCACATCACCCTTGCCGACCTGCCCGGCCATCTTCCAGATTTTTGGATAGAGATGGTTGACGCGCGATAACTGGCTGCGGCCCTCGCCGTTGACGATTTCGTTACGGGCGGCGAGATCGGCATCCAGATTTTCCCAGCGCAAGCCGTTGTGCTGCGAACCGGCATAATTGACAGTACCAAGGGCGGCCGCCACATCCGTGCTGAGGCCGATACTGGCAAACAGACGTCCATAACCGCGCATTTCGTGGATGCCCATGGTACTGGTGCATTTTTCCATGCCGGCGCACAAGGCTTTCAGTGTGTTCGCCAGGCGGTCGACCTGTTCCTGCGGCTCGCGCAGCCGGTCGGCGTCATCCAGGGCCACCTCGAAGAGCATATAGGGGGAAATGGCGTCCGCGCCGAGGCCAATACACATGATCATGTCGTGCAAATTGCGGACGGCCGCAGAGCGAAGCACCAGCCCGGCCTGACGCCGCAAATTCACGGGGCGGTGGGCCACCAGGCTGAGATCAAACTTCCCGGCGTCATTGATCGGGAGCGGGGTGGGCATGTTGGAAATTTCAGCATCTGAAAAACTCAAACGCAAGGCCCGGTCAATGACACCCAGCGCCAGAATCGGGTCGACCCAGCCGGAATTGTTCTGGAAAGCACGGGCGTCATCCAGAAGCACCAGCTGCGCGCCCTGGCGCACGGAACGCACGGCGCTTTGCGCCAGGCGTTCGAGGGCCTCCCGCACCGATTCTCCGGGTTGGGTGACCGCGTGCAAATGAGCGACCTTTGCGCCGCCGAAATGATCCAAAAGTTCGGCCAGCGTCAGACAGCCGGATTTGGAAGCAAGCTGTTGAAACTGCTTTTAGGGCATAAAGGGGTGCCCGGCCGGATAATCGATCAGGACGGGGGTATCGAGCGTGACATGCCGGACCTGAACAAGCTGGTTGGGGGCCAGGGGCGGGCGCTGCCCGATAATCACCTGGGTGGAAAAATGTTCCATTTCGCGTTCACGGTCAATGGCCGGGTTGGTGACCACTGCGACAGCTTCTTTGAAGTAATCGGCAACATTCTGGCGTTCCAGAGAGAGGGGCGGCAAAGGGCCGTCGTGACCGAGCGAACCGAGCGGCTCGCTGCCGTTCTCGGCCAGGTCGTGCAGCCAATCGCGGTCTTCGCGGCCCCAGCCAAAGGCAGCCAGGCTTTGCTCCAACTCAACTGCGGAAATTGGGGCAAGATCCGCCGAAACCGGGTTGGTATCGAAACCATCTTGCGGAGCAGGGGCGCGCAACGCCACGCCAGAAAACAACGGGCGCGGCAGGGACAGGCGCTGCTTGAGGGTTTCGAGCGAGCCAAAGCGGCGGCGGGTAAGGTTGAGCATGCGCTGTTGGATGGCGGAATAATCCATCACTTCCACGGTTTGCCCGCGGCGGATGCGCAAGCGCATTTTTTCACCGGGTGAGAGCGGCACCGGGTCGATGTGCATGGTATCCAGGTGGTAGACACCTTTTTCTGATGAAAAGAAATATTCGGCACGGTTCAGAAAAGCTAAAAAAGTGGTCACAGCAGCTTTACAAATTATGCCATGGACTGTTGCCGGGTACATAACGAAATAGCCCCGGTAGAACGGGTAGGATAATATCTCAGTGGTAAAAATGACTTGCAAAG
>JBBRWF010000675.1:0-2410 GCA_038249405.1 Anaerolineales bacterium | reverse complement strand
GGGCGAACTTC
This sequence comes from Anaerolineales bacterium, assembly GCA_038249405.1. Classification (GTDB taxonomy): domain Bacteria; phylum Chloroflexota; class Anaerolineae; order Anaerolineales; family Villigracilaceae; genus UBA5195. The sequence continues at coordinate 2,399 of JBBRWF010000675.1, read as the reverse complement.
CAGAAGGAACAATTGTCAATATTACCCTGGAAGTTGTGGATGAGCAGGGAAAAATAACTACCCAAAAGAGAGCTGTAGGACAAACGGTCTTTGCAGAAAAAACTGAGAAACAGACCGATGATAACCCACAAAACCTTTTGCATGGGCAGGCTTTCGAGAATAAATATCTCAATCAAGGAATATCACAAAAAAGAAGCAGCATTAAAGGCAGCCTGGCAGCAAGAGCCGGCCAATTTCTTACACGAGCAGTTACGCTGACGCCAAAACCGGAAAATCTGGATAAGATTTTATTGGCAGCCGCCATTACAATTTATGCAGTGGTGATAAGCCTGGGAATCGACCGCTATCCGATCTACTTTTTTACAGATGAAGCCATTCACATGAACCTGGCCTCTGATTTTTTGCGCGATGGGTTTAAGAATTATTATGGCGAATTTCTGCCCACTTTCTTTACAATAGAAGGCTGGGTGAATGGCACAAGTGTTTACGTCCAGGTTTTACCTTACCTGTTATTTGGAAAATCATTGGTTGCAACCCGCCTTGTTTCGGCAGTTATTTCCCTTTTTGGCGCGCTCGCAGTAGGTTTATTATTGCGAGATGCCTTCAAATTCAAATATTATTGGGCAGGGATATTCCTGATTCTAACCACCCCGGCCTGGTTTTTACATGCCAGAACTGCTTTTGAATATGTAGAAGTTGGCTCGTTTTACAGCATATTCCTATATTTTTACAGCCGCTACCGCGCCGGAAAATTACGCGCGCTCTACTGGGCTATCCTTGCTGGCGCGCTTACTTTTTATACGCATGGGCTTGGACAGATCTTGATGGGTGGTACTGGCATGGGGTTGTTTATTGTAGACTTCCGTTATCATCTTCACCCTGAACGCAGAAAAACTGTGCTGAACGGCCTGCTGTTAGGCGCAATTTTATTACTGCCATTTGCGCGCTATTACCTCGTACATCCTGGGGAGACAGCGGCGCAAGTAAAACGACGAGGGTCTTATTGGGTCAACGAAAATTTAAGCTTTATTCAAAAAGTTGGCGAATACCTGGGACAATATACATACGGTCTGAATCCCGCTTACTGGTATTTACCTAACAAAATAGACCTTAACCGGCATATCATGTATCAATATGGCAACGGTCTGCTTGCAACCCTGCCTTTGGTTGTCGTAGGATTAATTAAAACGATTAAGAACATCCGACAACCTTCTTACCGCATAGTCTTGATCGCTTTGCTGGCATGCCCCATACCAGCTTCAGTGGTGGCAATCGGAATGCCCCGAATGTTGTGGATGACAATCCCGCTGGCCTTGCTTGGAGTTATCGGCCTGACCGCAATCCTGGACTGGGTAGAAAGCCATTGGCACATTTCCTCAAGTTGGCTTTCAGGCGGATTATTCATTCTGCTTGCAGGTTTAAGTCTATTCATGCTAAGGGATGCCTTGATAAACGGGCCAACCTGGTTTAAAGATTATAGCCTTTATGGAATGCAATATGGAGCCAGGCAGGTTTTTCAAGATGTTGTGCGTAAAGGTTTGGAAGAGGATCCCAACCGGCGATATGTTGTTTCGCCATCCTGGGCTAATGGAACGGAACAATTTGTGGCCTTTTTTATCCCCCCCGAAAACCAGGCCCGTGTCAGCATGGGACAACCAATCGATTTTATTAATTTGCTTAAGCAAAAACCGGCAGACTTGTATTTTGTGGCCACATCCGATGAGTATGATAAATTAATCCTTAATGCAGAATTTCAAAATATTAAAGTAGACCAAACACTATCATTCCCCGATGGAAAACTTGGTTTTTATGTACTCACACTGGAAGTCTCGGATAATATTGAAAAAATCATAGCTGCCCAAAAAGAAGTGGAACGCAAGCCTATCGAGGAAACATTCAAACTTAATGGTCAAAGCATTAAAACTCTACATTCTCCTTTTGGCGCAGGTCGTCTTGAAGATGTTTTTGACAACAATGCAGATTCGCTGGCCAGGGTACTGAGCGCCAACCCACTTCTGATTGATTTAACCTTTCTCGATCCCTTACAGACGAATGGTGTTTTAATTCAAACAGGCTCACTGCCAGATTTTACGATTATCATTTCTTTATATGCCCCAGGCTCCACTCAGCCAGTTACCTATACACAGGTTTTCAAAGGATTACCGCCCGATCCTGTGGTCACTATCAATTTCGACAACGGCCCCGCTCGATCAGGGCGTATCAAGATCGAAATAAAAGATAATACATCCGGTGATACTTCACAAATTCACATCCGCACAATTCAATTAAAATAATTGAAACCTATGAAAACCATCCTTTTTGAAAAACACGGCCGCGCAGATGTACTAAAATATACCGATTTTCCCCAACCAGAACCTCAGGCGGGCGAAGTCCTGGTC
>JBBRWF010000674.1:0-2424 GCA_038249405.1 Anaerolineales bacterium | reverse complement strand
TTTAGAAAATACAGGTCGAACTTGTCCTTGCCAAGCGCCGCAATGTAATTTTTTAATGTCCAGATTTGCGGCCACAAACGCGGGGGAAGTTCAAAGATCATCGTTTGCGGTTTAAACGATGTGATGATCATGTACCAGATGGGAAGCAGCACAAGACCCAATCCCAGAGTCAGGATGATCAGTTTGAAAAGTTTGTCAAAATTTTGCTGTGTTTTTCGGTTCATGTCAGGCCGCCTGCTGTTTCATCAGCCGCAGTTCGATCAGGCTGACGATGAATACAAATCCCGTCAACAGGTAGCTGATGGCCGCGCCATAGCCAAAGTCCAGCCGCCCGAAGGTAGCCTCGTACATTAATGTCAGAACAGAATGGGTCAGATCAAGAGGGTCTCCGCCATTGGTCATTAATTGAAACGGGACGTATGCGTTCAAACCACCAATGACCAACACCACCACCAGGAATACAGTTGTTGGACCGAGCAACGGCCAGGTGATATAGCGCAGTTGTGTGACAGAGTCTGCGCCGTCCACGCGCGCTGCTTCATATAATTCTGCCGGAATGGCCTGCAGGCCGGCAAGGAAAATGATTGCAGCCCAGCCAATCCCTTTCCAGATATCGAGCAGAATGATGGGGACGAGGGTCAGGTATTCATCTGCGAACCACAGGATGTCTTTGGGAATGATGTGCAGGAAATCCTTGAGGATGTAATTGACAAGCCCCGCCTGGCCATTGAACATGTATTCAAACAACAGGCTGACGATCACCCAGGAAGTGATCACCGGCAGATAGTACGCCACACGGAAGAAGGTTCGTCCTGGCAGTGGCTGATTGAGCAGCAAGGCAACACACAGGCCAAGGATCAATTTTATGACAACCGTAATCGCCGTGTAGGCCAGTGTGTTCAGTACGGCACGTCGAAATATGGGGTCGGATAACGCGTGTTGATAATTTCCAAACCCCACAAAAATCGAACGTTCAGGGTGAACGATCTTCCACTCGAAGAAGCTGATCTGCAGCGAGTACAGCATTGGGCCAAGAAAGAACAAGGCAAACAGGATCAGTCCGGGAAGAAGGAAGATCAGTGCTGGAATTAAGTCGGAAGAACGGCCTTTGTTGCGCATGGTTTTGAAGGATGCGGACGAACCTGTGTCGTCCGCATCCTTGTTGGTTCCATTCCTGTCCCCGCCTAAGCAAGGGCAGTCTGATGATAATCTAATCTATTCTACTTCCCGAGCAAGGCATCGATCTCGCCAGCGGCCTGATCAAGCGCTTCCTGCGGAGTCTGATCGCCTTTCAGCATGCGCTGGTAGGCATTGTTGATGGCATTATCCATGTCAGACCACTTGGGGTGCGGGACACGTGCCTGGGCAGTCTTTAATTGTTCCTGGAAGACTGCAAAGTATGCAGGCATGGCAGGGTCTCCAGCCAGGGAGGCGAGAGTTGGCATTTGACCAACAGCAGCCATCATCTTCTGTGCGTCCGGAGTGAGCAGATAAGCGGCCCACTTCATGGCGGCTTCCTGATTTTGTGAATCTGCAAGGACGACCACATTTTCACCGCCAACGACTGAGCTGGTGCTGCCTTGCGGGCCAGTTGGGATGGGCGCAAAGTTGACTTCAAAGTCCGGGTAGTTCCCCTTGTAGATGTCGACCATCCACGGGCCGTCAATGATCATGGCATATGTGCTCTCGGCATGGCCGGCGTCAGTTGCAATACCGCCACCCAGCAGGTTTGGAGACAGACAGCCCTGGTCATACAGATCCTTGAGCATCGTGAAGGCCGCGACGCTTTCGGCGCCATTAACATAACCACTTGCCGTGGTGATCTTCTCATCCGTGATCTTACCGCCCATCGCATAGAAGACTGGGGCGGGTGCCCAGAAGTATGTGCCGCCTTCAGCATAACCGTAAGTTTTCTTGGCCGCATCGGTCAACTGACAGGCGACTGTTGCGAATTCTTCCATCGTGGCTGGGGCGGCGGTCAAGCCGGCAGCTTCGAATACGCTCTTGTTCCAGAGAAGTACCTGGGTGTTGGTATCCAACGGCAAACCGTAATAGTGATCCTGCCAGACATTGGTGGAAAGCGGGCCGGGGAAAGTGTCCTTGATAATGTTTTCGAAATCAGGTAAGGCGCCATCCAATTGGGTGAGTGCTTCCTGGTCGGCAAATTCAGAAACCCAGGCGATATCAAGACGGGCCACGTCCGGAACTGCGCCGCTTGATATTGCGGTTAGCAGGGCTGTCTTGTAATCATTGTAGGCGTAGCGGGTGGATTCAACGGAGATACCAGGGTTTGCGGCTTCGAATGCGGCGATCACCTGTTCGAGTTGGGCGGCTTCAGCATCGCTGTGCGTATGCCAGTATTGAAGGGTGACGGGTTCAGCAACCGGTGCTTCTGTCGGAGCCTGTGTGGCTGCAAGCGGTGCT
>JBBRWF010000673.1:0-2435 GCA_038249405.1 Anaerolineales bacterium | reverse complement strand
GTCCTGGTTGAACTTGGCAAACTCCCTTTGCCTACCCCACTAATCTGATGAGAACCTAAAATGTTTATAATTACTCTTCACTTTGCAATTTTTTGGCAAAAAAAACGGGAGATTTATGAGTACGAAATACCAATCCGTTTTGGATATAATTTACCAGAACCCCTCAGAATTTGTTTCGTGTCCAAAAAAGAAGTTACTACTTTTACCTGGTGCGACACGGGAAAAATATCATCAATACCCTGATAACATAAAACAACAATGGTTCTCATCAGATTAGTGGGGTAGGCAAAGGGAGTTTGCCAAGTTCAACCAGGACATGAAGGCGGAAGTTATGAAAGACATGATAGCCGAATGCCCTGCGGATGATAGCTCGGATGGCATTATTCAGTCCTTCGACCAGACCGCTGGTAATACCTTCGTCGAAGTAATTCAAGAACTCTTTCCACCAGTGCTGCAAGGTCTTGGCGAACTTTAGCAAATGAGGAATACCGGAGGCTTGTGCTTCCCAGATCCAGGCCTTGAGAAAGCGTTCAGCTTGCCTTCGGTCGCGGATCTTATCGGAAATGGTGCGGAATTGTTCTTTCAACAAGTAGGCTGTGCGCAGGTCAGGGAAAGCCTTCAGAGCGGCCTGCAGTTTGGTTTCTTCTTCAGGTTTGAGTTCAGCCCGATTTCTAACCAGGATCCAGCGGGTTCCCTTCAGGATTTCATAATCCGTTTGAGCCGCTTTTGTCTGGAGCGTGCGCCGGATTTTGGCGATCGCCTCGTTCAACTGGCGGGAGACATGGAACCGATCCGCCACGATCTGGGCCTGGGGTAGTTTGTTCTGCACCACACCACGATAGGGTCCCCACATGTCCATCGCTACGACCCGGATCGCCTGACGTTCGGCCTGGCTCAAAGCATCCAGCCATTGTTCAAAGGCTTCCTGGCTTCGTTCGGGTAACACAGTGATCACACAATGCCGTTCCAGGTCGCTCAGAACCATGGCAAACTGCTGATGTCCTTTGTGCAGCGAAATCTCATCCACTCCCAGGTAGCGCACCCGCCAGCCTGACCGACCCTTTTCGGCTCTTTTCGCCCAACGTTGAAAGATGCCTTTCACCGTTTCGGGATGCAGATGCGCTTTCTCAGCGACGCTGGTTTGATCCGCGTGTTGGCATTCCACGTAGATGTGCAATTCGAAGCCCCTGGTCTCGCGTCGATTGCTTTCCAACCAGGCCAACTCTTCCGTAAACGGTCTCTTACATCGCCCGCACTCAAATCGCCGCGATGGAAAATGGATGAATGTGACTTTGCCCCAAATATCCAGGTGGCGCACACTGCGCTCTTCGCTGTCATGCACTGCCCTCGACAGCTCATGGCAACGCGGACACAGCGCCACCTCTTGCTTGTGCTCACAAAACAAGTGCAGAATTTCTACCTCTCCTTGTTTCTCAAGCGCATATTCGCTGACCGTCAGCCCAGGCAATCCCAGCAATTCATTCAGTGTTCCCGCCGTTATCCGTTGCATGATCAGCCCCGTTACTCGTTTCGCTGCCCGCGCTGCATCTCGCACCATCTTCTTTGGAGCACTCAACAATAGTGGCATTTCCATCTTTCACCTCCAGTGCTCCTTACTATTATATTTGTTCCAAATTCTAAAGATCACTCTATTTCCCCCACTATTCTGGGGAGATCCAAAATACTTTTATAAATGATTATGGTAGATCAAGACAAAATTGGCCCATTTTAATCAATCACTCGTTTTTGCCTCTAGATATGCTGGATGTAAAATGTTTTGGAGGTTTCCTGTCACGTTTTGGGACTACAGAGATATTTGTATTAAACCACGTGGTATCTGAATTATTAGCCTATCCAAATGACTTTCAGTTGGTTTTCAATACAATTGTTAACCGTGCCCCAGATAATGCCTACTTTCTTATCATTGATAGAAACCAAGGTGATGTTGTGAACCTTGTTAACAAACTTATAAATGAAAACAATGAAATGATCAAAATTGCAGAATTTACAGAGAATAGGAATATGGACTCAGACGAACAAAAACATAATTTAGGAAGATGGTATCAAGAAATGAATCATAACCCCAAGTTGCGTTGGAATGCATACTATTGTTTGGCGCAGAAATTTGTCTTTTAGGGAAATAAATGATTATAAGCGCAAGTCGACGTTCAGATATTCCTGCATTTTATTCTAAATGGTTTTCAAACCGTATTAGTGCAGGATATTGTGCTGTACCTTTCACTACCGGACAATTTTAACCAAAGGCGAGGACAAAAGCAACCGGGATAGATTGGCCCAGGTTCAAAAGATGATCAAGCAAGCGTAAGCCAAGTTGAAAGAGGCTCAAGTCACATCTGTCAGTGCGATGGATCGTTTTGTGGAGGCCCGTTTTTAGCGCCACAGTTCCCAGGTAGATTATCCAAACATACGCCAGG
>JBBRWF010000672.1:0-2435 GCA_038249405.1 Anaerolineales bacterium | reverse complement strand
GTCATCGTCGAGGACAACGTGGTGATCTCCATGGGCGTCTACATCGGCCAGAGCACCAAAATTTACGACCGCGAAACCGGCGAAGTCACCTATGGCCGCGTGCCAACGGGGTCGGTAGTGGTGAGCGGCAACCTGCCTTCCAAAGACGGCAGCTACAGCCTCTACTGCGCGGTAATCGTGAAAAAAGTGGACGAAAAAACCCGCAGCAAAGTGGGGATTAATGAGTTGCTGCGCGGGATTTAAGGCTGATAATTTTTGGCGGGGTGTCTGGAAACGATTTTCGATGTGACGGACCCCATGCTTTGTCGGCATAGCCGCTTACGTCTAGGAACTGAAAGTCTCAGTTGTGCCAGGAACGGACCGACCGGGTGATCACTGCGACGGTCCGGTCATCAGGTATAACAGCCTTTCAAGTTCTATCGGAATCCTTCAAAGCGAGACGACTGTGGCGATTACCACAATGCTGCGGTTTGGCCGAAGAGGCAATTCCATTTGTCGAGCGGAACATCTGCATTCTCGTCGTTTAAGGACTGTCTTATATTCAACTCCCCACGACAGTCGTTAGAGGGAGCGCCACATCGTGAGGCCGCCTCCATCATCTCGCGGCACAGGAAAGCGCCACTCCCTTGTCGATACTTTTTACATAATTCAGCATGCCCATACACGCCACAACCCTAATTTCCACTATTTTATTTGCAAATTCATCGGGTTGCATGCCTTCAGTCAAATTCGAGCACGCATATTGCTATGCTCTACGCGCAAGCGTTTTCCACCGAGTTGCTGCACCATCGCAACCCCATAACAATTCTCTACTATAAGGAAACAAGCATGACGCGCCCATGGCAATTCATCCTCCTCCTCGCCACGTGGGCTGTCATGCCAACTGTGGCGACTGCCACGGTCATCACGATGGGCCAAACAGCGATTTTCAATTTCGACTTTTCATCCAACAACCCACCCCCATACGCGTTTATGGTTATAGAAACCGACTTCACCCCAATCGCCCCCCAGGCCACCCCTCCCTCAGCCTCTGGCTACTGGCAGGTCTTCGACGGGTTGAACGGTTCGGGCACCTCGGTCGACCTTACCCCATTTGCTGTTAGCGTACCTATCGGTGAGCTCCAGTTTTCACAGGATCCTATACTGATGGACGGTATTTTCTCGGTGGCCTTCTCTGTAACCCAAGGCACCGCGAACGTAAATTCGGGCGCATTTGGTCAAACTCTATACCCCAACGGTCCCCTCTCTGGATTCGACGTGACACAACAGTCCACGCCGCCCTTTGCGAGTGTCCCAGAGCCGGCTACCCCTGCCCTTCTGGGTTTAGGGGCATTGGCCTTGGGGCTATCGAGTAGGCGCCGCAAAGAACGAGCGTAACATCCTGCAAGCCAGCAATAAACGAGCCTAGCCAGCGATTCACATAGGCTCCCAGGACAAGGGCTACCTCATTCTAGGTGGCCTTTTTCTTTGCCTGTTGTTCTTAAAGCTGATGTTGCTGCGCGTATCTTGCGACTGTCGGGTATCCCAGCCGCAGGCCCGCCCGGCTGAACTGGTAGGCTAGATATCCTTTCTGAATGCGTGCGATGATGGTCTTATCGGGGTGCTGCACAACTTTCAGATCGGCGGATAATCCTGGCGCTGATGGTACAGCCGGTAGTCGAACTGGTGGGGAACTGGGACGAGCATTTCCATGAGTGCGGTTGGTCGAGGCGATTACACGAGTTTATGTCGGCGGGATGTGAAAGTCCGGTGAGGTGTAAACATCGGACGCTTTTGAGCAGTATGTCTAACGTCTCTTCAGGGTCGATCTGAGCCATTCAATCACAAAATCAAATACTCACTAAACAGCCATAGCAACCAGCCATCCCGTTTCCAGGTAATCATGCGAAACATGGGCACTTTTATTTCCGCTCGCCTCCCCCGCTTCCACCAGCCCCAAGCCCAGCCGTTTACCCATCGCTTCCAGCGCCGTCCATAGTTCGAAGAACCGCCTCTGTTTCGCCGATCCGCTCAACTGATTCAGCGCCTTGCAGTCTTGCGCGCTGAAATACAGCGCGGCGGCATCTTCCATGCCCGGCAGTTCGCGCACCTGCTCGATATCCACGCCCACCGGATGATTGCGGCACAAGGCGATGGCGCACCAGCCGTCGCGGCGCGCGAGGCTGAAATGCAGTTGACCGGTATGCGGTGCAGCGAGGACGGGTTTGCCGTGGTCTTGCACGCCGTAGGCGATGGCGGCCGGAGCGCAGCCGAGGTAGTGGCTGAGCACGGCGCGCAGCAAAACCCGCGAGGCGGTGAAGTGCTGGGCGGCGACTGGGTTGCCATAGGCCGTTGCGCGCTGGCGCTCGCTGGCGTCTAGGCAAGCTTCTGGCAGGCCGTGCGGAAGCCGGACTGCGAGGTATTCGGCCCCGCCTGCGAGCTTTGGCAGGGTTGCC
>JBBRWF010000671.1:0-2437 GCA_038249405.1 Anaerolineales bacterium | reverse complement strand
GTGGCAGAATTGGTGGGCTTGACAAGTGACTGGCTGGCAACTCATTTTTTAACCTGGCAACCACAATCGAAAAGTATTCTCCAGGTACAGCCGGAATGGCTCTCGATATTCCCGATTACCGCCGGTAAGATCAAACTAAAAGGCTATTACGCAGATAATACTTCTTACCTCGCGACCTACGCGGAATTGGGTAATGAAAAGCTGTACAATATTAATACGAGCTGGGGCGCGGTTTCCGCGTTTCTTGTGGCTGCAGCGCAAAAGAGCGAGGTGGTCGCCTGGGACGTTTGGTATGAAGTTGCCGATGTGCGGACCACGCCCATTCAACGCTATCAGTTACGTAACGCCGGAAACGAGGAACACGTTTATTTGTGGAGTAATACCCTGGGTGGAATTGATTCAACTTCGTTTACCGGTTCCTGTGAAGAGGACGAAAAGCTGGATCACAAAATGGCGCTCTATGGTGACGAAACCATCGGGGAGTATGACGTTGACAAATTGAGGGAAACCCTGCAGTCAACCGGGTATTTAGATTTGGCGGAGAGTGCCTGGTTAAAGGACTTCTTCGTATCGCGAAATAAATATGTGATCCGGGATGACGGGGTGATAAAGCCAATTGCCGTCATGTCTTCGAAAGTTATTTCCAGCAGCACGGATGATCAGTTTGATTTTGAATTCACCTATCGATACGCACAGGATACCCGTTTACTAAACCTTGAAAGATCACTAACCCCACTACAAGCGCCGGAGGGACTTGCTGATTTTTTTTTAACTGAGCTGCTGTCAGGTCTGACTTCAGCTCTTTACCAGGACAACATACTATTGGCTGTCCAGAATCCTTATGCTCAAATCTGGCAGAAACTTACCCTGGCTCAATTATGGGGCGGGTCGATGCCTACCCTGGTTGACGGCAGCACCATTACTTTTATTGATGGCAAGCTGAAAGTTATTGGTGTTTCGCACGGAACAGTTGAAGGTTCTACGGGAGACTCAATAACCTGGGAAGAATTAAGAATATACATTGACAGCCTTACCGCCAGCGGTGTGGTACATGATACGCGAACTGAATTGATTGGCGGGGCAGTTGTTTGGAAAACCGGGCTGACCTATACGGCAACAGATATCAGTTATAAGATTTTGGGTGCTGCATATACCGCGCAGGGAAAGGATATCACACTTGACGCTGCAGACCCTCTGCTTACCAGGATAGATCTGTTTTATGTTGACAGTTTTGGGAATATCCAGGTCTTAAAAGGGGTGCCATCGCTGAATCCGGCAACACCGGTATTGGATTCGTTGCAAATGGAAGTTATGTCGGTGATTGTCAACGCTGGCGCGAGCTCTCCCGCTGGAATGGATGTGGATATTATTTATGACGAAGGGATTGAATGGGTGCCGACCGAAAACCACGAAACCTACACGAATATTGATTTTGGTTCGACGCTGGAGCCGGTGAAGGGAACCAACCGGGTAAAGGTTGCCATTTCGGTTCCTGACAGTGCAGTAAATTCACCACTGCATTTCATTGGTGAATTATACCAGGGCGGTGTGATTTTCTGGCTTGATGTTACGGGGGAGAAAGGATTGATCGCGTCAGAGAATGATGCGGCTATAAATGTGTTTTGGGAAAGTTTGTCGGGGCACTCAGTGTATCAGACGGGTGCATCGGGAATAGAAATTGGAACCGGCCAGGCGAATACCGCGAAGATGCTGGCGAGCGCCGCTGCGAAAGATGGCGCTGTAAAATTTGCTGACGAACTGATCATTGGCGTTTATGACGACTGGTTCCTGCCAAGTGAAAAGGAGCTGGACGCCATGTATTTCAGGCGGTACGCGATTGGCAATTTTGGAAATAAAATGTACTGGTCTTCTACTGAAGTAACCGGGCAATATGATTGGAAGAGAGCACGTAGTATCAACTTTAGCAATGGGGTTGCCGATTATTGGGACAAGAATAGGGGTTTCTGCGTCCGCGCGATCAGGGCATTTGACGATGCGCTGTTACCAGTCAATAAACCTGTTGCTTATTATACGCCATTAAACACAAAAATCACTTTCGCATCACCAATCACTGTGGCCACAAAGGATGGAATTCTTTCATTCAGCATGAAAAGTTCAATCCCCTGGCGTTTCAACTCGGTTCTGCTGATTGAGACCTACCTGGGCGGGGTGAAGACTGGCAGTATGTCGCTGTCGCCAGCTACGAGTACATCCGGATACAAAACTGAGAGCAGCGAATGGCAGTTTTTTGCCGTTAGGATGAGCAAATTCGCAACAAACCGCGACACTTTTGATGCGTTCAGGTTTACATTGATTGGCAGCTGGCCTAACGGTTTAGACCTTGGGCTTGACGATATCCGCTACCAGCATACGACGATAATAACTGAAGGGATCGCAGTTACGCCAGGCACCTATGGGTCAACCAATAAATCGGCAG
>JBBRWF010000670.1:0-2459 GCA_038249405.1 Anaerolineales bacterium | reverse complement strand
TGACTACAAGGCCGCTCTCGTAGAAAACATAGGTGAATCTGATGTTTTCCACTTGAAAACGCGACACTTCCAGAGGCTTGGAAGCAAATACGATATTGCGTTCATCCTTTAGAATTCGGGTTACATAGGTTAATGCTTCCTGACTTTCATCAGCGGGGGTAACCGTAAACTTATGATCGTACTTATTCTTGAAATATCGGGCTTCATTAGCGCGTAAACCAGCGAGCGCTTGCGCAGCAGGCGAAGTCTCAAGACCAATCATAGACACATTCTCAAAATCAACAACTCTTGACATTATTATCTGACCTCCAGCAACAGTTTTTCCAAAGTTAAACCTTCCAAAATGATAATTGCTAATACTTCTTTCGATTACAGTATTAACCTACAAATTACGGTGTTTATATTACCACTTATTAAGTCTAATTGGTCATATTGTTTATTGCAAGAAATGAATAAAATAAGTGACTTCACTGCAAAAACGACTGGATAGAATTAGTCTAAATTATACCCTTTGGAAACGGCCAAAAATTTAATATAATTGAACAAATCCAATTACAAGGCCAAAAAAATGTTCAAGAAAAACCATCGCCACTTCCAATTACCCCTCACAAGCAATGTAGACGAATTGCCTCCAAAGCTAAGGAAACATCTGGACACCTCCTGGTCAGGAGTTTTCTACCGGGAATTCTTCTGTCGTCTGGATGAAAGCCCATTTGCAATACTTTATGCAGATTGCCCGTCGCGACCAAACGTCCCTGTCAATGTACTGGTTGGGTTGGAGTATTTGAAGGCAGGCAATGGCTGGTCCGATGAAGAAATGCTGGAAGAGTATGGCTATAACTCTCAGGTACGGTATGCACTAGGATTTCGGCAATTGGGGGAAGGAGATTTTGATGAGAGGACACTGTACTACTTTCGTGAACGATTGAGTCGATATATGCAGGAGACAGGGATAAATCTGTTGGATAAAGCCTTCGAGAATGTGACCGACCAACAGATCAGGGCATACCATTTGAAGACCGGCAAACAGAGGATGGACAGCACGCAGATCGCGAGCAATATTCGCAGCATGAGCCGCTTGCAGCTGCTGGTGGAAGTGTTACAGCGCGTTTATCGAATGCTGACAGGGGAAGACCAGGATCATTATGCTGAGGAATTTGCGCCGTATATTCAAGGACACGCGGGGCAGTATGTTTACCATATCAAGGGGCAAAACACGGACGAGCATTTGCAGAGGATCGGTGAGCTGATGCAGCGCCTGCTGGTTGAACTTGAGTCAAGTTATACCCAAGAGCCGGTCTACCAGATGTTTATGCGGGTATTTGGTGAGCATTTCCGGGTGGAAGAGAAAGTATTGAAAATCAAGTTGGATAAGGAATTAAGTGCCAGCAGTTTGCAATCCCCGGATGATCTGGAAGCCACTTATAGAAAGAAGAACAATAAGTCCTTCAGAGGATACGTGGCCAATCTCACTGAAACGTGTGATCCAGAGAATCCACTGCAACTTGTTACTAAAGTCCAGGTAGCCTCCAACCACGCAGATGATGCGCAATTGTTGGTTGAAGCCTTACCCAATTTGAAAGAGCGGACTGAACTGGATACCTTGTATACAGACGGTGGTTATGGCAGTTCCGATGCGGACAAGATATTGCAAACTAACCATGTTGAGCAAATCCAGACCGCCATTCGTGGCCGGATTCCCAATAACGAGAAGCTAAATTTATCTGATTTTGAAATCAAGCAAACTGAGAAAGGCATTCCCACCCGAATTACTTGTCCAAAGGGACAAAGTACAACGGTTCACACAAGCAGCCAGCAGAAAGCCTATGTGGCTCATTTTGAGGATAAGGTGTGTTTGGACTGTCCATTATTACCAAAATGTCCAGTTCAAAGGGGCAAACGCGATCTCCGGTTTCATTTGAGCTTTAATCAGAAGCAAATAAATATGTCTGAGCGGCGGCAGAGGAGTTTGATTCATCAGGAAGAAGGACGTAACTTACGGGCTGCTGTTGAAGCCACTGTCCGCCAGGTGAAACATCCTTTTCCTGCAAGTAAGCTGCCTGTGCGTGGCAAGTTTAGAATATCCTGTATGGTGATTGGATCGGCAATGATTACCAATGTTCGCCGTATCCAACGTTACCTGGAAGCCAAGGCAAAGCAAGAAACTGATCAAAATTGCGCCCAAGAACAACCTTCTGTTTCTTTATTCGTTTTTCTAAATTCGATTTTTCGTGGTTTGGCAGCACCAATATCCACTAATCGGGTTGGATTCGAATATTTTTAGCCTGTTTTTGCAGGCAAGTCAAATATACTAATCACAATAGTTACACAAAGTGAAACAACACCTTTTATTGTGCGTTAACGGTGGTTAAAATGGCATGCATGGTTTGAAGTGCGGTCAGGTTGCGCCAGGTAAAACCCATTTGCATACTTTCTGGATCATCAAAGAGCGCTTGTGA
>JBBRWF010000669.1:0-2469 GCA_038249405.1 Anaerolineales bacterium | reverse complement strand
TTATCGGGGCTGGTCATGTTCCTCACCAATCTCATCCCGCACAATTTAACGCTCTGGTCATGCAATTTCTTCTATCTTTAGAAAAGAATAAAAGAGAAAATGATTAGCAATACTGGCTACGCGAAATCTCCTAAGCTATATTTTTAGCACTGGTCAATTTTTTAGAAGGTCTCGCGGTACTACTCGCCTGATGACCTCAAATTGGGCAAAAAACCTCAATATGCATCTCAACATCCGTTAATCACCTACTTGACAGGTATGCTACAATAACTTTATGTGTTTTGGTGGTGTCGGACAATAAAATTCGAACCTTGCACAACCTTTGAAATTAGCAAAATATTAATCAAATTATGTCGCTTAACGACATAACTTTTTATTAAATTGTGTGTTTTAAGCATAACTATGCTGTATTGTGTAATATCGCACAGTGTTGTTCAAAAAATTTCAAAGGAGAGCAGCAAAAATGAGCAATCAAAGACAAGTGAACGAGCACGACAAGCAAGTGTTACACAAAATGGGCTACGCCCAGGAACTTTCCCGCAGAATGAGTGGGTTCTCCAATTTTGCCATTTCGTTTTCAATCATTTGCATTCTGGCTGGCGGCATAACCGCGTTCCCATTTGCCTTTAGCGCAACCGGGGGTGGTGGTGTTGGTATTGGTTGGCTCGTTGGCGGAGCATTTGCTCTCATCGTTTCATTTGCAATGGGCCAAATTGCTTCATCGTACCCAACTGCCGGCGGCCTGTACCATTGGAGCTCCATTCTGGGTGGTCGCGCCTGGGGATGGGTCACTGCGTGGTTCAACCTGCTTGGGCTCGTCTTCGTGATCTCATCAGTGGATGCGGGCGTTTTCCAACTCTTTCGTGATTTGGTTCTACGCGGAATATTCAACGTAGATGTCTCGGGCGCTGGCTGGGTAACCGGGGCTGCTTTTCCAGGTATGATTTGGTTGGTTGGTGTTGGTTTAATTATTGCAAGCCATGCTGCCTTAAATCATTTTGGCATCCGCCTAACCACCATTCTGACCGACATCAGTGGTTACCTGATTTTCGCAGTCGCAATCCTCTTAACCATTTCATTGCTGGTATTTGCACCCGTACCCCTCGATATCTCCCGGCTGTGGACTTTCACAAACTTCTCGGGCGATCTCGGCGGTGGTGTTATTCCACAAACAAGCAGTATCGCATACGGTTTTGTGGTTGGTCTCATTCTGGTCACCTACACCATCACCGGGTACGACGCTTCCGCCCATACATCTGAAGAAACACATGACGCCCAGGTAAATGTGCCAAAGGGCATGTGGCAGGCCGTTTTTTATTCTATGATTTTCGGGTATCTCATGGTTTGTTCATTTGTGCTCGCCATGCCAAACGTGGCCGAAGGAGCTGCCCAGGGTTGGAATGTTTTCTATTGGCTCATGGCAGCCTCCAAAATGCCCACCCTTCTGCGCGATATACTATATATTGGTATTGTTGCAGCCAATTATCTTTGCGGCCTTGCCTGTGTAACATCTTGCTCGCGCATGATGTATGCCTTTGCTCGTGACGAAGGTTTACCCTTCTCGAAAGCATTGAGCAATGTCAGCGTTGAACATCGCGTTCCCACCATCTCAATTTGGGTTAGTGCAGCTTTGGCCTTTTTATCCTGCCTTTACGGCGGAGCCTTCATCGTTCTCGCGGCTGGTTGCGTAGTATTCCTATACATCTCCTACATTATGCCCGTTGCAGCTGGCTTTTTTGCCGAAGGCAAAACCTGGACAGAGAAAGGCCCTTTCAATCTGGGCGCTCTCTCGAAACCGATCGCACTGCTCGCCATCCTGGGTGGTTTTGTGTTGGCCTGGGTCGGTTTCCAGCCGCCCAACCAGTTGGTTGGTTATCTCGTGGTGGGTATGCTTGTATTCCTGGTAATTCTATGGTTTGCCAGCGAACGCACCCGCTTCGAAGGCGTGCCCGAAGGCGACAAGATTAAACAACGCCAGAAGATGATCGCTGAAATCGAAAAGAAATACCACGACTGATCACACTGCTACTTAATGAGTGCGCGGCATTCCAGAATGAATGCCGCGCACTCTAAACCAAACTTGTCAGGCATTACCACATAAGCCCCTATCTTTGCTATAATACTCTGACCGTACAACAAATATCCATCACACCACTTTCCTGACTGGCAGAGGCCACATGAAACTTGCATTTGTTATCGGTTCTACAATCTCCACGATCAAAGATGAAAATTTAAGTGGGCGCAAACTACTCATTGTTCGTGAAGCAGATACGTCAGGAAACCCGAGCGGTGCGCCATTCGTAGCGGTTGACACCGTAAGCGCAGGAGCAGGCGACCTGGTACTTGTGACCACAGGCTCTTCTGCCCGCTACACACAAATCACAAAAGACAGCCCCATTGATGCCGTAATTATCGGCGTAATTGACTCACTTGAAGAGAGTGGCAAAGTCACTTATAGAAAGAGCTGAT
>JBBRWF010000668.1:0-2469 GCA_038249405.1 Anaerolineales bacterium | reverse complement strand
GTACATCGCGAGATGCAAAGAACAAATCTTCTGTTCCTCCCGTCCCGAAGATCGGTCCGGTGGAGGTTCCTGAAGAAACAGCATTGCTTAATCGAAGAAGATCTTCAAAGGTCCAGTCAATTGACGGAGGTTGCAAAGATTTTTGGGCTAATAAATCTGCGTTGTAGTAGATGAGCGAAAGCATATTGCTGGCCGGCAGTCCGTATATCTGGTCGCCAGATCGGAAAGCGTCGATCCGCCCCGGATAGAAATCGCTGGTAAAGGTTGTGCCTTCCCTGGCAACAAAATCATCGAGACTATAAAGCAATTCCGGTCGACTGATTGCATCCATCCCTGCATAGAAGCAATCAAATTCGTCAACTAGATAAGGAAGAATATCGCCGCCTGGCCAGGAAAAGTCAGACGAAACTTGAACAACTATATCGGGATTTACGCGTTGAAATTCTTCAACGAAAGACTGATAATACTGGCTGCTATCCGACAAATCGCTAGGAAATAAATACCGAATGACACGTGCCCCAGTCGAGGTTGGGGGCCGAATGATAGGAGTGGCAACGATAATAGGATTGGGATTAGGAGTTGGAAGGGTCTTTACGGTTGCATTTGTAAGAAGAGAAGCAAAATTCTCCCCATTAAGCGCGCGAATTAGCGCCTCATGAATGGCCTCGAATACTTGCGGGTACGTACTCCCGTACCAGCCGTGTTCTATAGCATAATGGATAGAATCTTGAAGATCCTTCGGCACGGTGTCCCAGTAATGGATACGGTTAGCGACGGACTGTCTTGCGGGTAATTGCGGACTCAAGAACGGAGCAGAAACGCTATCGTACGGCCATTGTTGTGAAAGAAAATTGATCCAAGCCCAGGCAGCGCGTGGGTTTTTGGTCCCACTACTCACCACAGCACAGGAAGGCCAGATCACATTTGCTCGATCAGTTTGATTGTTTGGGCTTGGAAAAGGGGCTAATTTATATGTTTCAATTGCCAGCTTAGACTCGTCGGATGGCATGCTCGCATTCAATGGACCAATCCATAAAGCTGGATGATTTGAAAACGACCTTTCATTGTCCGCAGAATTGATAGAAACAATCTTCTTGGCTTGTGCCAGTTCAATGTACCAGCCAATCGATTCAGATAGACCAGTGCTTTCGATTTTTCCTTCGTGTTGCTGTAATTGAGCGTCTACAAACGGCGCGAGAATTGAGCTTGCGAAATCCGTAGAGTCCGCTAGCGGCATTGTTTGTTCCGTTGGGTTCTCTGCGAAAGCAGCGACGGTGTTTTGGAATTCGCTCCAAGTCCATCCAGGATAAGGTTGAGGTAAGCCAGCCTGATCGAATGCCCCTGGGTCGTAAAACAATCCCATCAACGTGAGTGTCATCGGGACACCTACTACACGGCCCTCGTTATCTTCGCATGCGCTTAGAGAAGTTTTCCAGAAATCCTCTAATTGAAAACTAGCGTCTGAATCCATTAGGGATGTCAACTCAAGAAAAACGCCAGGATTATTGACGAACCGATTATGCCCACCAAAAAGGATGGCGGTGTCAGCAATAGACGCTAATGGCTGGAGATCTTCGTTATTCCAGATCGTAAATCCATCCGGTGGGGTCACGATCTGAACGGTGATGGACGGGCTCTCCTGATGAAATTTCTCGGCGAGCTTTTCGTAAGTTCTCCGTGACGTTTCTTCGATCGCAAAGGTTATGACAACAGTATCGCCCGGGCCTGGTCCCATTTCAGGCTCAACTTCTTTGTTCTCCGGGATTAGATTCTCGGATGTCGGACTTGATACGTGATTGGCTTTTGTGGGTTCTCTACTTGAGGAATCTGCTCTGTTGCAAGCGCAAACACTTAGCGCTACGATTGTTATCGAGAGCAGAACTTTTGTGATGATGGCGGTTTTGGCACCTGATACCTTACCCTTATTGAATGGCATTTTTATCTCCTTGAATCGATCATCATCGATTTCAAAAGCATTGAATAGGCGATTTGATATGGCCCTAGATATATCCAATCTTGCTGGCGTTGATACAGGGACGGGTAGTTTGAGCAGGCTATTATTCGATGAACAACCTGCAAGCAGGAAAACCTAAGGGATCGACTCTGCCATACGGGTCAAATCCTCTACCACCTTTTGAATGTCGGTAGAGATCGGTTCGATTTCCCAGCGTGTAACTGACCTTTGGGTATAAATCAACCGATAATATCGTTCACTGTGCTGCCAGTGGAGTTCAAGCTTCCGTGTAGGGTCCCAGTTGTGCTCTGGATCCCACCAGCCTCGAATTAACAGAGCTGGCTGCCGATTGACCTGGACTTCCTCTGCATTGTCTGGACCGGCTGGCAGGTAATACCCAGTATACGTACGCTCGACCAGCATCGCAATCTCAGCATTGTTTTTACTCCACGTCAGTAATACCCAATCAGAAGAGTTCGCAAAAGCCGCGCTGTCGTTGAGAACAAATCCTGTAG
>JBBRWF010000667.1:0-2476 GCA_038249405.1 Anaerolineales bacterium | reverse complement strand
GGTGATGCGCCGCAGGGCGTCCAGATCGTTTGCGGTCGCCTGAACCGGGTTAAGCAGGTCAACGCCCAAATCCATGAACATCTCAACCACTGACGCTACGTTGCCGCAGGAATGGAATCCAATCAATACGTTGTGCTGGCGGTAAAGATCAAAAAGACGGCGATATTCTGGCTCCAGGAAGGCGCGGACAATCCTCGGCCCTAACAACGGGCCCTGCTGTGTGCCCAGGTCGTCTCCCAGGAAAACCATTTCGACCCCAAGGTTCAGATAATGTTTTGCGATCCCCAATTGAAAATCCATGATATGGTGCAGAATCTCGCGGGCAAAGGCTGGTTCTGACAGGAAGTACATCATCATGTTTTCCATGCCCACGAGCATATAGGCTTTTTCCCAAAGCGTGTCTCGGTGAGAAGCTGCCAGCAAAACATCTCCGCCTGAGAACGCCTTGGCCTGTTCGTAGATTTGATTAATCAGATGCGGATCGTCAGGGTTCGGCCAGACGTAATCCGCCAGATTTTCCACCTCAGACAACGGGCAGACTTCGGGCAGTCCCATGACCCCGGCGTGGATCTTATACCACCCTGTACCCCAGATATCTGTCCAGCGCGTGTTTACCGGACTGTCATCTCCCATCCCGGCAAATCCCTCGTGGTTCATCCCAAAATAGCTGATTGAATAGACGGGCAGGCGGCTGATGATGCGTTCTGGCTGTTCAAAACGCAAGATGCGCAGAAAATTCTCTTTCTCATCCATGGTTCTTGACTTTAGAGATGCGAAAATAGCGCTGAAATAGCGCTCGAACCTTAGAAACAGACAAAGTTACCAAAAACGGTCTTCAGGCGGTGGAAGGAGCTCTGTTTTGCAGTTTTTTCGCCTTTTTTATGACCGGATAGCGCGTTCTGGCGGGTGGATGGTGGCCTGCGGAGCGACCTTTTCCTTTTCCAGCAGGTCTGGTGTTTTTGGCCGGTGTTCCCAACTGCACTAAATATCCGAAAGCGCTGCGCTGAACTTGTCCTGGGGTCAAAATCTTTGCGCCTACCTTCATTCCAGCCGGATACCAGGCAGGGCAAGCCGGTTTGACCTCATCGCGCAAGAGAAGCAGTTGCCAGTAAGCCAGTGCGCACAACCACATCCAATTGTCGGTACTCACCAGATCGGTGGACTGATTGGCGTTTAAGCCCATGTGCTGTTTCAAAAAGCGGAACATATGCTCGATAGCAAATCTCCAAAGGTACATACGGCATAGATCTTCCAAGGGAACTGTATCTGGACCTGTCCAGAACAACCACATCGGGCGTTTGTAACGCGGCGTTCCATCCGCTCGCAAGAACTCAATCCGCAGCAGCATCCCGACTAACCCTGACAGTTTTTTGAAGTGCAGTCCTTGCCAGGCTGTGAGTTTCACGGTTTGTTCGCCCAGCAAGAAGCTTTCGGCTCGGTCATCTGCTCTGGGGGGCTTGGACAACTTGAACTTCGCCCCATGTTTGGCTGGCGCACCCTTCGTCCCTTTCGGGTGCGGCTTGGGACGCTCATAAAACACCAGGTTGCTACGTAATCGTACCAGGGCATAGGCGTGCTTAACCACCAGAAAGATGTCCAGGAAGATGTGATTGCCATACAGGCTGTCCGCCACAATCACTTTTTGCCTTGGATTGCGCAGATCCGCCTCTGCCACTTGTAGTGCGCCTAACGCACTATCGCTCAGGCTGGTATCTACCCGCTGAACATCCACTGGCGCTACCCACGATGTTCCCCAATGGATCAGACGCACTAACCAGGAATATTTGTGGCCGTAGCGCACAGGGTCTTCCTTCTGCGCTTTCAGCGATCCCCGATCTTCCAGTGTCTCGGCTTCCTCCCGCTCATTGGGGGTGCTGTCCAGGCCATAGACTTCACAACCGGCAAGTTCTTCGCTGTTGTCCGGCTGGTACTCAAACAGGGTCTGGAGTAGAAGATCAAAGTCGATTTCACCATGTCGCAAAGTGTCGAAGATGGAGCTGAATTTCCGCCTGAACGGAGTTTCTTCACTGAGTGCGACCGGCGAAGCTACATGACCAGCAATTGTCAGCGCATCGACCAAATCTAAAATGGCATCGGCGCGCTTCACCATACTTTGGTATACTTTTTCTCGGAATTGTTTGGTTTGCATTTTCTTTGCTGATTATGCTTTTACCAGCAATTCCACTTTTTGTTAAGGTGCTATTTTTTGCTCTGCTTTTTACCGAACTCTAAAGTCAAGTCATTACCATCCTCCACTATTCAATTCTATGTAACCGCTCCGCCACAAAGCGGGGCACAAGAAAGATACAGAGATTTTGAGCGCTAATGCGCTCAAAATCTCTGTAAGAAACATTTTTCTCCCCCCTTTTTTTGAATTTACTGGACGGCTGCCTTGAGTAAGATCGTATTTTGAGACGGGTCGCGCACGATCACACCGCCGCTGACGGTTTCAACGGTAATGTTGACGGATTGCAGG